>NZ_JBMCZA010000119.1:29478-29583 GCF_048654705.1 Nocardioides sp. CPCC 206348 | reverse complement strand
CCGTCCGCATCGGTGTCGTTGCCCAGCACGTCCACGTCGACCCCGGTCGAGTCCGCCGCCACGTCGGTCTCGTCAGCGACCGCCACGGGCGCGTGGTTGGGGGAC
>NZ_JBMCZA010000119.1:25061-29468 GCF_048654705.1 Nocardioides sp. CPCC 206348 | reverse complement strand
GTCCACGTCGACCCCGGTCGAGTCCGCCGCCACGTCGGCCTCGTCAGCGACTGCCACGGGCGGGTGGTTGGGGGAGGCCCCCGTCACCTCGTAGTCCTCCAGCGTGGTCAGCGGCGAGGTGCGGTTGGTCGCGGACCCGATCCGGGCGATGACCGTCTTGTCGTCGCCCAGCGCCGCAACGATCGCCACGTCATCCCACGAGCCGAGGATCCGGCTGTCCGTGGTGGGCGCGACCGGGCCGGAGCTGAACCCGTCCGCGCCGGCGATGAAGGTGCCGGCCAGGCTCGATCGCGACGCCGTGGGCGTCAGCGTCCCGGTCGTGCGGTTGCGTCCGCAGACCACCAGCGTGTGCCCGGTGGTCGCCGACTCGGCCGAGCGGCTGGCCTCCGGACAGGGGTCACCCGGCGTGGTCTCCTCCGGATCGACGACGACGTCGAGGACCTCGAACGAGTACGCCGTGAGGTCCAGGCCGGGAGGCGTCGCGGACGCCGCAATCAGCGTGCTCTTGGTGTCGAAGTTGCTGCTGCGGCTGACCTTGACCGGCCACGTACCGGTCTGGTTCTGGGGCCCGGACGGCGACGTTGCGGTGACCTGGAAGGCAGAACTCTCCCCTCCGGCCGGGATGTCGTCAGCGGTGGAGGCACTGCTGCGGTACCGGCACTTGGTGTCGGCGACCTGGGCCGTCCACCCGGCCGGTGCCCCCGGGCACGCAGTGATCGACCATGACTTGCCCGGGCGCCCGACCTCGACGGCACCGATGGAGTCGGACGTGCTGGTGTTCTTGATCGTGACGGTGAACGTGGTGCCCGCGGAGTCGCCGAGGTACTGGAACCCGGGCGACACGCTCGCACGCGCGGCGAACGGAGCGGCGTCGCTGACCGGCACGAGCGTCCCGCCGAGGACGGTGGAAGCGAGACAGAGGGTCACGGCGACGTAGCCGACCGGGCGCAGCAACTGACGGAAAGGCACAAGCCCTCCAGAAGGGGGAGCGGAGGAGGGCCGGAAGCAGGGGTCGCCGGATTGCCCCATGGCGACCCGAGTTCAAACCCCTGTGTGTTCCCGGGGAACGTAAAGCCGCACGCACCCGGCTGTCGTCCGTGCTGGCACGTACTCCCTCGTGCCTAGTCGTCGGCGGCCGACGACCGGGCCCGAAGATGCGCCAGGACCGCCAGCACCCGCCGATGCGTCGTCGCGCTCATCTCCAGCTCGAGCTTCGTGAAGATCCGGCTCGTGTGGGTCTCGACCGTCCGGACGTTCGAGTCGAGGAGGAGGGCGATGGTGGCGTTCGAGTGCCCCTCCGCCACCAGCGTCAGGACCTCCCGCTCCTTGACGGTCAGCCGGGTGACCGGGTCCGCCCGCCGCGGCGTCTCGAGCACTCGTCGTACGACGTCCGGGTCGACGACGGTCCCGCCGGCAGCCACCCGCCTCACGGCATCGACCAGGTCCTCCGGCTTCGCGATGCGCTCCTTGAGCAGGTACCCGACGCCGCGGTGGCCATCGGTCAGCAGGTCCATCGCGTGGTGGGTCTCGACGTACTGCGACAGCACCAGGACACCGACGTGCGGATGGGTGCGCTTGAGCTCGACGGCGGCGTCGAGGCCCTCGGTCGTGTGGGTCGGGGGCATCCGTACGTCGAGGATGACCACGTCCGGCCTGGTCTCGTCCACGATCGCCACGAGGTCGGTGGCGTCGGCGAGCTGGGCAGCGACGTCGAGTCCTTCTTCGTCGAGCAGGCGGGCGATTCCTTCACGCACAAGGGCGGCGTCATCGACCAGGACCACCCGAATTGCCTGCACCTTGCCAATTATGGACCCCCGGAGGCAGTGGCGCAGCGGCTTCGCGCAGGTCAGGCTGGGCACGTGGTGATCACGAGGCTCCGGCCATGGCGACTCGGCGACCGGCATGCCGCACAGCGGCTGGTCGAAATGGTCGCCGACCTGCAGACCGTCGGGCCCGGAAACACCCTCCGCAACGCACTGCGCAGGTCCCTCGGCGACCCCGACCTCGACATCGTCTACCTCCGCGTCGGGAGCGGCGGCTGGATCGACGAACGCGGCCAGTCCCTGACGGCACCCGTCAGCACCGACGGGCGCTCGGTGACACCGATCGACCGCGGCGGGAAGCCGATCGCTGCGCTCATCCACGACCCGGCGCTGCTGCGCAACCGGGGGCGCCTGAAGGCCGCGGTCGACGCGGCCGCCCTGGCCTTCGAGAACGAGCAGGAGCGAGCCGACCTGCGCGCCGAGGTCGCCGACCTCCGAGCGTCGCGAGCCCGGATCCTGGAGGCCATCGACCTCGAGCGTCGGCGCACCGAGCGCAACCTGCACGACGGCGCCCAGCAGCGCCTGGTCGGAGTGGCCCTGATGCTGCGGCTGGCCGGCAACCGGTCGATCGCCGACGCTGCGCTGGCGGCGATCCTCACCAGCGCGGCGGGCGAGCTCGACGGCGCCATCGGCGAGCTGCGCGAGCTCTCCCGCGGCATGCACCCGGCGATCTTCGGGGCCACCGGCCTGGTCGGCGCGCTCGAGTCACTGGCCGAGCGGCCGGGACTGCCGGTCGAGCTCCGGGTCGACGTACCGACTGCCCTGTCGGACCTGGTTGAGGTCGCCGCCTACTACGTCGTCGCGGAGGCGCTCACCAACGCCACGAAGCACGCCGACGCCACCCACGCCGTGGTCGAGGCCACCCTCACCGCGGCGGGCCTGCGGATCGCGATCACCGACGACGGTCGCGGCGGCGCCGCACCCTCACCGGGCTCGGGGCTCGAAGGCCTGTCCGACCGCGTCGCGGTCCTCGGGGGGCGACTCGAGATCGAGAGCCGTGCGGGGGAAGGCACCACGATCAGCGCCTGCATCCCGCTCGCCGACCACCCGGTCACCGTCCGCGACCCGTACAGCCTGGCCGCCCTGCGCTGGGTGGGCTGGGAGATGTACGAGCTCCCGGCCGAGACCTACGACCAGCTCACGCAGGAGGACCAGCGATCCTGGGTACGGGCGATGTTCGCCGCGGCCGGGGGCGTCAGCCGCATCACGCCGCGCCAGCGCGAGTGGGCGCTCGGCTTCGAGGCCGCCGCGGGTGCCGCGCCGTGGGTACTCGACGACCTGCGCGCTTACGACGTCGACGAGGACCTCGAGACGGTCATGGCGTTGCCCGGGATGGCCGCGGGCGGCCGGGGTGTCCTCTACTGCACCTTGCGCATGTGTACGGCGGACGGCGACCTCACCGCCGACGAGCTGGACCGGATCACGCGGGCCGCCGACGCGCTCCGGCTCCCGCGCCAGCTCCTCACCGACCTCCGGCACCTCGTCGACCAGGAACGGACGCTCCAGGACCAGCGCTTCGAGCTGCTCGTGGCGCCCGCGCTGACCCGGCCCCTCACTTGAAGCGGTTCCACTCCTCCAGGACGACCAGCGTCTTGGTGCTGGAGATCTGACCACCCGAGCGCAGCTGGCTGACCACCCGCCGGAGGTCCTCCACGCCGTCGACCCGGATGCGCAGCAGTGCGTCGGGGTCACCGGCCAGGGTGAGCACCTCCTCGACCTCCGGGATACCGGCGACGAACTCCATGATCTGGGCGAGGTCCAGGTCGTCGGCGAACTGGAGCTCGGTCACCGCCTCGATCCCGCTGGCGATCCGCCCGTGGTTGATCTGCACCGTGTAGCGCTCGATCACGCCCATCTTCTCCAGGCGCGCGATCCGGCGCTGCACGGGCGCGACGGTCAGTCCGACGATCCCCGCGATCTCCCGCAGGGGGCGGCGGGCGTTCTCACGCAGGAGATCGAGGATCGCGCGATCGGTCCGGTCGAGAACAGCTTGGTCGGTCACGCAACAAACACTACGTCGGACAGGTCAGTCGTTGCGCCCAGCAGTGCGCCACCCCGGGATCATTGCGTCCAGCCAGCTGGCTTCGTCCGCCGGAAGCGTGCCGTTCTGCTCGGCCACGCGCGACCACTCGGCGATCATCGGGATGAAATTCGCCGGGTTGTAGACGTCCTCCTCAGCAGCGAACCGCTGATCACCTGCGTAGGTGAGGATCGTGATGTTGGGCGACTGGTGGACCGAACCGTCTCCGGGATCCCTCATCCTGTTGAGGATCTCGCAGATGATCCTGCCGCGTTCCTCGTCGACGACGTACCAACTGACCGGAAACCACGGCATGCAGTTGCCGGGAAAGGTCGACATCGTCTCGACGATCCAGGCACGAATCTCCTCACGGCCGTGGAAGGTCCCGTAAACGTGCTCGCGGTAGGTCGCGTCGTCCACGAAGAGGTCGGCAAACAGGTTCCAGTCACCCGTCCGCCCGGCCTCGACAACGCGCGCCTGATAGTGCTCGAAGGCGCTCTCCAGCTCGGCCCGGTCCCATCCAGACATCGCGGTGTTCATCCCTTCCCTTGTCTGATCGCAGCG
>NZ_JBMCZA010000119.1:0-25051 GCF_048654705.1 Nocardioides sp. CPCC 206348 | reverse complement strand
CTACGTCGGACAGGTCAGTCGTTGCGCCCAGCAGTGCGTGTTCATCCCTTTCCTCGTCTGATCGCGGCAAAGAAGGCCCGCATGTCATCGGTCAGCTCGACGATCTCGACGTACGGCGCCCCCCAGCGAGCGCCGTCGACGTACGCGAAGGACATCAGTCCCCCGGCCATCACGCCCTGCTGGACGATCTCCAGGTCGGCGCTGCGTGCGCGTTCGAGCGCGGCCGCGAGGTCGTCGGTCTCGAAGCAGAGGTGGTGCAGGCCGCCGCGCGACCACTCGGGTCCCGCCTGGTCGAGGAACTCCGAGTAGATCGACTTCCCCGACACCGGCTGGATCAGCTCCAGCTGCAGGTCACCGGCGTAGGCGAGCGAGACATGGGCGGTGAAGTCCGCAGGGGCTCCCCGGTAGGTCGCCTCCTCGGGGCCGAAGTGGACATCGACCATCCGCGTCCACTCCCCGACGCCGAAGTGGTCGGCATGGAAGGCCTCGGCGGCCTCGATGTCGGCGACCACCCAGCAGAGCTGGACAACCGGACCGGAGACGATGGTCATCGCGGACCTCTCTTCAGTTGATCACGGGACTTCCACGGAAGGCATGATTAAGACATTTGCTTTATTCTGTCAAGTCACCCACCTAGGATGGGCCCATGACCGCCACCCGTCCCGACGCGACCGCGCAACCATCAGGCTCGACCGGGGCCCGCGACCTGCTCCTTGCCACCGCAGAGCGGCTGATCGGCGAGCGCGGTCTCGAGGTGTCGCTCCGGGAGATCGCGGTGGCTGCCGGCCAGCGCAACAACTCCGCCGTGCACTACCACTTCGGCACCCGGGACGCCCTCGTGGAAGCGGTCGTGGAATTGCGCCAGCAGGCCCTGGAGCAGGAACGACTGGAGCGCCTGGTCCAGCTCGACGCCGACGGCGGCACGGACCTCCACTCCCTCGTCGAGGTCCTCGTCGCACCTGCATTCCACACGCCGTACGCCATGGGCGCCACCCACTACGCCCGGTTCCTCGAGAAGGTCCGGGACCACCCCGCCCTGGAGAGCTCAGCGCTGGAGAGCCGCCAGTGGCCGGCGACCAAGATGCTGATCGGCCGGATGGCCAAGGCCCTGGACGATCTCCCGCCCCGGCTGGTCGAGCTTCGACTGCGGTCGATGATGTCGGCGATGTTCGCGCTGCTCGCCGACGCCGAGCGGCAGCTGGAGCGGGCAGGGCGGCGGCCGAAGGCGGCCGCCGCCGCGCCGGTGGTCGACATGCTGGTCGGCATGCTCACCGCACCGCAGGCTCCCTGACTGTCCGGTGCTCGCAATCTCCGCGACGGGAGATCGGCGCCACCCCCCAGTGGCGCCGATCTCCCGTCGTCACGGTCGCGGGTGCGCCATCAGGAACGACCAGGCCTTGGCGTGGAGGTCGTCCAACGCGGCGCCGGTCGGGTAGGCATGCCCGTTGGCGTGCGCAGAGCCGTAGGTCCGCCACAGCACCCGGACACCGTCGTCACAACCGCCGTAGACGGAGCCGTTCGCGCCGTACGGGTTCGGGTCAGCCGTACCGGTCGTCGAGCAGCCGTTCCTGGCGACCCACCAGTCCTTCTGATGAGCGCTGAGTGAGCCGAACAGTGGGTCGCTCTCCGCACCGAAGGCGGCGAATCCAACGCCACGACTCAAGGTGCATGGGTTGTTGAAGTAGTCGAGCGACGACGAGATCGTGCTGGCGCCGGCAGCGAAGGTGCTCTCGGCGTCGCACAGCATCCGCTGCGCCATGAAGCCCCCGAGCGAGCCGCCCTCGACGAAGACCCGGTCGGCGTCAACGCAGTACTTGCCCTTGATGTCGGCGACCACCTGCTTGAGGAACGCGACATCGGCCGAGCCCTGCCCCACGTTCCACGCCTGGCCCCAGGCCGAACCGGCAGGGTAGGCGACGATGAACTTCTCGCTGTCGGCGTACCCGCTCCAGCCGGAGGTGACCTCCTGGAAGAAGGCGTTCGATCCCAGTCCGTGCAGGTCGACCAAGAGAGGCGTGCTCCCGGTCAACCCCGTCGGCACGTGCAGGTTGTAGGACCGGAAGCCCTGGTCCCACCCGGCCCAGACGGTGACGGTCCTGGTGCCGTTCGTCGTGGTGGTGCTGCAGGCTGCGGCCGCCGAGCTGACCGGTGCCACCACACCGAACAGGGCGAGCGTGCTCCCGAGCAGGGCGCCCAACAGCAGGGCTGATGCAGTACGACGTCTACGCATGATCTTCCTCCGACGATGGACAGCAGGACCAGATCCGGACGCTAATCCACTTGCTTTAAATCAGCAAGGCACGCTGCTTGATACCCTCAAGGGAGCGGCTTACGCTCTCGCTGTGCGCAAGAACCTCATCGCCGTGGCCGCAAGCGTGATCGTGACGGTGGGCCTGCCCGTCACCCTCGGCACTCCGCCCGGATCAGCCGCTGCCCCCGAAGCCCCGGCGGGGACACCGGCCACCATCCCGGCGCTGCAGGAGTGGACCCCGGCGACAGGGGCATTCACGCTCCGTGCCGACCCACGCGTCGTCGTCGCCCACGAGGACGCCGACGCACTGGGCGCGGAAGCGCACCTCCTCGCGACCGATCTCGCCCGGATGACGACGACCACGCCGAGCGTCGCCACCGGCGCCGTACCCCGGCCCGGCGACGTCGTACTGTCGCTCGACCCCGATCCCACGCTGGGCACGGAAGGCTATCGACTCGACGTCGGCGACACCTTCGCGATCACGGCGCCGACGACGACAGGTGCCTTCTACGGCGGGCGGAGCCTGATCCAGCTGATGCGCCAGGGCACCACTGTCCCCGCTGGTGCGGCGAAGGACCAACCGCGCTACCCCGATCGGGGGCTCATGGTCGACGCCGGGCGCCGCTACTTCCCGCCCTCGTTCTACCACCGCCAGATCCGGCAGATGGCCTACCTCAAGCTGAACCTGCTGCACCTCCACCTCAGCGACGATGCCGGGCTCGGCGTCGAGAGCGCGCGTCACCCCGAGTCAGTGGCACCCCAGCACCTGACGAAGGACGAGATCCGCGACATCGTCGAGCTCGCGCAGCAGCACCACATCCGGGTGATGCCCGAAATCGACATGCCGGGACACATGACCGGCATCCTTCGCAGCCACCCCGAGCTCCAGCTGCGGAACGCGTTCGGCCAACCGCAGGCCAGCCGACTGGACGTCACCTCCCCCTCTGCCCGCGCGTTCGCTCGCGACCTGATCGACGAGTTCCTGCCACTGTTCCCCGACGCCGAGTGGCACATCGGCGCGGACGAGTACATGCCGGCCTACGAGTACCCGCTCCATCCCGCGCTCGCGACCTACGCGCGAAAGAAGTTCGGGCTGTTCTCCAACGGCAAGGACGCCGTCCATGACTTCGTCAACGAGATGGCGGCCCACCTCCGGGCGAATGGCCGCGCCCCACGCATCTGGAACGACGACGCCGGCGGAGGCTTTGCCGTGCGCCTCGACCCCCGCATCGTGGTCGAGTGGTGGACCGACTTCACGCCCCTTTCGGGCCTGATCCCGCCCAGCCCCCAGCGGTTGCTCGACCGTGGGCACCGGGTCCTGAACAACGGCTGGTGGCCGACGTACTTCGCGGCTCGCGGCCTGCCGGCCCCCGACTTCAACCAGGCCTACGACAAGTGGCGAGTGCACGACTTCTACGGAACCCTCTACTACAACTCGACGATCCAGGCGCCCCCACAGTCGGTCCGACCCGACGAACCGGACAACCTCGGCTCCAAGCTCGCGATCTGGAGCGATGGCCCGGTCATGACGGACCAGCAGATCCTCGACGGAAGCCTGATCGGCCTGCGGGTCGTCGCCCAGAAGACCTGGAAGTCGCCTTCGCCCGCCGGCTACGACCGGTTCGTCGCGATCGCCACGGCCATCGGTGACGCGCCAGGCACTGCCGAGGACTGAAGCGCGTCGACTGCGCAACAAACAGGAGGCTCTGCATCCGATCCGTTGCGCGGTACTGGCCTCAGACCCTCCGCGGATTGCGGATTGTCGCCAAACTCGACGACACAGGTTGTGATCCACCCCACCGAAGGCGCACGCTCGTGCGCGTGACCGAATTGTTGAACCGCCCGGCCTCCGAGCCGACGCCGTCGTACGACCTCGACGACCGGTTCCGCGTGGGTGCACCCCCGACGCTGCTGACCGGCGTGCAGGCCATCGCGCGCCTCCTCGTCGAGCACCGCGCCCTGGACCGGCGCCGCGGACTGCACACGGCGTCGTTCGTCTCGGGCTACCAGGGCAGCCCGCTCGGTGGCCTCGACAAGATGCTCGCCGACATGCAGGACGTCCTGGACGAGAACGACATCCGCTTCGTCCCCGGCCTCAACGAGGAGCTCGCCGCCACGGCCGTCTGGGGCAGCCAGGTCGACCTCCCGGCCGCCAACGCGACGCACGACGGCGTCACCGGTTTCTGGTACGGCAAGGGACCGGGCGTGGACCGCGCCACCGATGCCCTGCGCCACCTCAACATGTACGGCGTCAACCGGCGCGGGGGCGCCGTCCTGCTGGTCGGAGACGACCCCGCCTCGAAGTCCTCGACCGTCCCGGCCGTGAGCGAGCGGTCCCTCGCCGCGCTGGGGATTCCCGTCCTGTTCCCCCGCAACGCCAGCGAGATCGTGACGCTCGGGCTGCACGCGATCGAGATCTCGCGGGCCTCGGGCTGCGTGGTCGCCCTCAAGATCGTGGCCGACGTCGCGGACGGCGCCTGGGTCGTCGACGGCACCGACCTGGACGTCTCACCGGTCATCCCCGCCATCGAGTGGAACGGCCTGCCCTACGTCTACACCCAGAGCCCGATCGTGCTGCGCCCCGCGATGATCGTCGGGGCCGAGGCCGAGCTGGTCGGCCCCCGCACGGAGGTGGTGCGCGCGTACGCCGCCACGAACCACCTCGACGTCGTCGACGTCGACGTCACGGGCGCGAGCACCGGGTTCATCGCGTCCGGGAGCTGCTACGACTCGATGCGCCAGTCGATGACGGACCTCGGCATCACCGACGAGGCGCTCGCCGCGGCAGGCATCCGTGTGCTCCGGCTCGGCATGATGAGCCCGGTCGACCCGTCGGTCATCCACCGGTTCGCCGACGGACTGGACCGCATCGTCGTCATCGAGGACAAGACCTCGTTCATCGAGGCCCAGATCCGCGACATCCTCTACGGCACGCCCGCCGCCCCGCAGGTCCTCGGCAAGCGCGACGCCGCCGGGATGCTGCTGGTGCCCGCGGACGGCGAGCTCACCTCCGGGCGGCTGCTCGCGCCCATGCGCCACCTGCTCCAGGGTGTCGTCGAGCTGAAGCCGCCGGCCGCGAAGCGCACGCCGCTGCCGCTGCTCTCGGCCAGCCGCGGCGCGTACTTCTGCAGCGGTTGCCCCCACAACCGCTCCACCGTGATCCCCGAGGGCTCGATGGGTGGTGGCGGCATCGGCTGCCACGCCATGGTGACCATCTCCGACCGCCCGGAGAGCGCCGTGACCGGCGTGACCCAGATGGGCGGCGAGGGCGCCCAGTGGATCGGGCAGGCGTGGTTCACCGACGCCCCGCACATCTTCCAGAACGTCGGCGACGGCACCTTCTTCCACTCCGCCCAGCTGGCCGTCCAGGCCTGCATCGCGGCCGGCGTGAACATCACCTACAAGGTGCTCTACAACGACGTCGTCGCCATGACCGGCGCCCAGGACGCCGAGGGTGCGCTGTCCGTGCCGAAGCTGACCCACAAGCTGCACACCGAGGGCGTCGCGAAGATCATCATCTGCGCCGACGAGCCCGACCGGCACCGCAAGCGCGACCTGGCGCCCGGCACCCTGCTGTGGGACCGCGACCGCCTCGACGAGGCGCAACGGATGCTGCGCGACATCCCCGGCGTGACGGTGCTGATCTACGACCAGCACTGCGCCGCCGACGCGCGCCGCCAGCGCAAGCGCGGCTCGCTGCCCACCCGCACCAAGCGGGTCGTCATCAACGAGGCCGTCTGCGAGGGCTGCGGCGACTGCGGCGTGAAGAGCAACTGCCTCTCCGTCCAGCCCGTCGACACCGAGTACGGCCGCAAGACCCGCATCGAGCAGACGTCCTGCAACACCGACTACAGCTGCCTCGACGGCGACTGCCCGTCGTTCGTGACCGTCGAGACGGCACCCCGCACCCGTCGTACCCTCCGCAAGGCGAAGCGCCAGGAGACCCGGACGACCAAGGCCGCGAAGAAGAAGCGGACGTACCCGACGCCGCCGACCGTCGCCGCCAGCCCGGCCGAGGAGCGGGTCACCGCGACCCAGAACGTCTTCATGGTGGGCATCGGCGGCACCGGCATCGTGACCGTCAACCAGGTCCTCGCGACCGCCGCCCTCCGGGCCGGGTACGCCGTCGAGTCGCTCGACCAGACGGGCCTGAGCCAGAAGGCGGGGCCGGTCGTCGGGCACCTGCGGTTCGCCGACGGCGACCTCGAGCCCGCCAACCGGCTGACCCCGGGCTCGGCGGACTGCTTCCTCGGCTTCGACCTGCTCACGCTCGCCGAGGACCGCAACCTCGTCTTCGGCAGCGCCGCCGCGACCCGCACGGTCGTCTCGACCAGCCGCACCGCCACCGGTGCGATGGTCCACGACGTGACCGTCCAGCACCCCGAGGAGGCCGGCCTCCTCGACCGCGTCCGGACCGCGAGTGCCGAGCTGTTCGACTTCGACGCCCTCGAGGCGGCGGACCGGATCTTCGGCAACACCGTGGCCGCGAACTTCCTCCTCGTCGGTGCAGCCCACCAGACCGGTGCGCTCCGGCTGCCGGCCGCCGCCATCGAGGAGGCCATCGGGATCAACGGCACCGCCGTCGCGGCCAACATCGCGGCCTTCCGGTGGGGACGCGCCGCGGTCGCCGACCCGGCCGCCTTCCGCGCCGCCAACGAGCGGACCGCCGTCGTCCGCGAGCGGCCGGTCCCGGCATCCGTCGCGGCGTCCGGCCTCGACGGCGAGCTGCTGCGCCTGGTCAGCCTGCGCGCCGCCGACCTCGTCGACTACCAGGACGAGAAGCTCGCCGACGGGTACGTCGCGCTCGTGGCCCAGGTCGCCGCGGCCGAGCGTGCGGTGACGACCGAGACCCGGTTCAGCGAGGCCGTGGCCCGCCACCTCTTCAAGCTCACCGCCTACAAGGACGAGTACGAGGTCGCCCGACTGCTGACCGACCCGGCCTTCCTGGCCGCGACCGGCGAGGAGTTCCCCGGTGGCACCGTGGCCTTCCAGCTGCACCCGCCGGCACTGCGTGCCCTGGGTCGCGACAAGAAGATCAGCTTCGGTCCCCGCTCGCACGGCACCCTGCGCACCCTGGCCCGGATGAAGCGCCTGCGTGGCACCGCCGCCGACCCGTTCGGCCGCGCCCACCTGCGCAAGGTCGAGCGGGAGCTGCGCGACCACTACCGCGCGCTCGTCGCCGACCTGGCCTCTGCTCCGGGCGGTCTGGCCGGCGACTACGAGCGGGCCGTGCGGATCGCCGAGCTGCCCGACCTGGTCCGTGGCTACGAGCACGTGAAGCTCCGCAACGTGGAGAAGTACGCCGCCGAGCTCACCGAGCTCGGGGTGCAGCCGCCGGCGGTCGCCCTGGCCTGATCGGAGCGCGCGTTCGTACTTTCCTAAGTCTATCGAGTAACCTCACTTTGACCGGACGGTCAGAGGAGGCGTCGTGGGACGACGAAGGACAGGCGAATTGCGGGCGGCGGTCGCCGTGAGCAGCGACGCGCTCATCGGCATCGACCAGGACGCGGTGACGCCGACGCCGCCACCCGGTGTCACCCGCCGGGTGGAGCGACCCAACGTCCTGGTGGTCACGATCGACGACCTGGCCACCATCGACATGCCGTACCTGCCGCGCGTGCGGCGGCTGATGGAGAAGGGTGGCGTGGCCTTCAGCGACGCCATCGCACCGACGCCCCTGTGCGCCCCGTCGCGCGCCTCCCTGCTCAGCGGCCAGTACGCCCACAACCACGGCGCCCTCTCGGTCAACGGCCCGAACGGCGGCTACACCGCGTTCGCCGACCACGGCACGCTCGCCACCGCCCTCCAGGCGGCGGGCTACGACACGCTCTTCACCGGCAAGTACATCAACGGCTACGGCAAGGACGGCACCGACCACGACGTGCCGCAGGGCTGGACCGACTGGCGCGCAACGGTCGACCCGTCGACGTACAGGTTCTTCAACCCGAAGCTGAACGTCAACGGGACGCTGGTGCGGTCGAAGGGCTACACCACCGACGTGATGACCCGGCACGCCCAGGACATGATCAGCGCCGACCGCGGCGACAAGCCGTGGTTCGCGTGGGTCAACTACGTCGCGCCCCACGTGGGCGGGCCGGCCGGCCCGGGCGACCCGAAGAAGCTGTACCCCGGCACCCCTGCGGGCAAGTTCGAGACCACCGTGCCCGACCCGAAGGACCGCGGCCACTACCGCAAGGTGCCCCTGCCCCTGGTGCCCAGCTCGTTCCCGGACGGCGACCCGTCCGTCCCGGCCCACGCGCCGGCCAACGCGCAACGCTTCGACGCACTGGAGAAGCGCGCGCTCGACGTCGTCTACCAGCGCAGGATCGAGGCGGCCCGCAGCCTGGACCGCGCGATGGGCAGGTTGTTCCGCACCCTGCGCCGGACCGGGCAGCTGGACCGCACGCTCGTCATCTTCCACTCCGACAACGGCTACGCCATCGGCCCGCACAACATGAACGGCAAGCGCTTCCACTACGACGAGTCGCTCCGGATCCCGCTCTACATGCGGGGTCCCGGCCTGCCGCGCGGCGTCGTGGTCGACACCGCCGTGACCGTCCCGGACCTGACCGCGACGATCTTCGCCGCCACCGGGGTCTCGGCGCCCCGGCCTCTCGACGGCGTCGACGTGCTGCCCTGGATCGACGCACCGACACAGGTACGGGTGGTGCCGGTCGCGGCCTGGCGAGCCGTCGGCGTCGGCCTCACTGCCCTCGGGATGTACGCCGGCGTCCGGGTCGGGCCGTGGACGTACGTCGAGTACCGCCGCGGCGGCGTGGAGCTCTACGACCGCAACGCGGACCCGTACGAGATCCACAACCTCGCCGACGACCCGGCGCACGCGCGGGTCCGGGCCGCGCTGGCGTCCCTCACCGCTCGGTACCGCGACTCCGGCGGCGAGACCGCCCCGCTGGAGATGTACGACGCAGCGCAGCTGGAGCGGCTACACACGCAGCCACGCCAGGACGGCGCGGACCCGGCGGTGGTCGTCGGTGTCGGCCGGCAGGTCGAGCTTCGCGAAGATGCTGTTGATGTGCTTGGCCACGGCCTTCTCGCTGACCACTAGCGACTCCGCAATCCCCGCATTGGCGCGGCCTTCGGCCATCAGGGCGAGGACCTCGCGCTCGCGCTCGGTC
The DNA here is from genome assembly GCF_048654705.1 of Nocardioides sp. CPCC 206348. Lineage (NCBI taxonomy): Bacteria > Bacillati > Actinomycetota > Actinomycetes > Propionibacteriales > Nocardioidaceae > Nocardioides > Nocardioides sp. CPCC 206348. The sequence goes on along the minus strand of NZ_JBMCZA010000119.1, from coordinate 15,664 downwards.
AGCCGCTCGATGGGCGAGTCCTTGCGGCGTTCCATCACGGCCGCCACGACCGAGGGGTCCAGCACCGTGGCGCCGTCGGCCACCCGTCGTACGGCGTCGACGAACTCGGCGACGTCGGAGACCCGGTCCTTGAGCAGGTACCCCACCGCACCCTCGCCGCTCGCCAGGAGCTCGCGGGCGTAGAGCTGTTCGACGTACTGCGACAGCACCAGCACCGGGAAGCCCGGCCGCGCCGCCCGCACCGCGATCGCGGCGCGCAGGCCCTCGTCGGTGAACGTCGGCGGCATGCGTACGTCGACCACGGCCGCATCCGCGCGGGGGTCGGCGAGCGCGCGCTCCAGCTCGGGGAGGTTGTCGACCGCGGCGATCACCTCGAAGCCCTTGGCCTCGAGGAGCTGGGTGAGGCCGGCGCGGAGCAGGGCGTGGTCCTCGGCGAGGACTACGCGGAGGGGCGGCACGGGATCTCCCAGTTGACGACGGTCGGGCCACCGACCGGGCTCGACACGGCCATCGTGCCGTCAAAGGCGGCCAGGCGCGCGGCAATTCCCTGCAGGCCGGTGCCGGTGCGCGGGTCCGCACCACCGCGTCCGTCGTCGCCCACCTCGCCCCTCAGGACGCCATCGGAGTGGTGGAGGCGCACCCAGGTCCGGGCGGCACTCGCGTGCTTGGTGGCATTGGCGAGGCACTCGGCGACGGTGAAGTAGACGGCCGACTCGACCGGTGCCGGCAGCCGTGTGTCGACGGCAAGGGAGAGCTCGACGGGCACGGCCATGTCCAGCGCCAGTGCGGAGACGGCGCCGGTGAGGCCGCGGTCGGCCAGCACCGGCGGGTGGATCCCGCGGACCACGTCACGGAGCTCGCCGAGCACCGCCGACGAGTTGGACCGCGCGTCGAGCACGAGGCGACGGGCCGTCTCGGGGTCGCTCTCGAACAGGTCCTCGGCCAGACCCAGGCTCAACGACACGGCGGCCAACCGGGCCTGGGGGCCGTCGTGCAGGTCGCGCTCGATCCGGCGCAGCTCGGCCGCCGAGTGGTCGACCACGACGGCGCGGGACTCGGTCAGCACCTGTACACGCTGCTCGAGGCGTTCGGTCCGGCCGACCGTGAGGATCGCGCGGTCGACCGTCGCCCGGGCGCGCATCAGCGGTCCGACGCCGTACCACCAGACCGGCCAGGTCACCACGCCGACGAACAGCACGAGCGCCAGCAGCGAGATCGCGAACCCGAACGTCATCGCCCAGAGCATCCAGAGGATGTCGCGCCAGGTCATCGGGTCCGTGGCGCGCGTGTGGAGGTTGCGCAGCAGCCCGCCCGGCAGGGGGTGGTACGGCGCCGCCAGCGGCATGCCGAGCAGCCGGCCCGCGATCGACCGGTGGACGCCGACCAGGGCCCGCATCAGCGGCAGCAGGCCCGCGAGCAGGAGCACTCCCACCCACACCACGACCAGCACCGCACTGACCTTGACCAGGACGAAGACGACCACCACCGGCACGAACAGCAGCAGGTGCAGCGCGGCGTACCCGGTGGCCGCCCAGGGACCGGCGCGCAGGTCGTCGGCGTGGGACGGGCCATCAGTCATGGGCCCAGTCTCTCGCGTCGGCGGCTGCCGGACAGTGGTGCAGGCACCACCCCGGGTCGGGACGCTCCACCCCTGACCCACGGCGCCCGGGGCGATTCGCTGGAGGCCACAGCTTCCCAGCCCCCAGGAGTCCCGATGTCCAACCCCCTCGCCCAGCTACCGACCCGCGCGGCGCGCTGGAGCGCCACCCATCCGTGGCGCGCCATAGGCGCCTGGTTCCTCCTCGTGGCCGTCGCCGTCGGCCTCGCCATGACCGTGTCGACCAACGAGGTCAAGGACGCCGACTACCGGATCGGTGAGTCCGGCCGCGCCGAGGCGTTGCTCGACAGTGCCGGCCTCGACCATCCGCCGACCGAGAACGTGCTGATCACCAGCAGGTCCGGCGACCTGGACGGCGCCGACGCCCAGGCAGCCGCCGCCGAGGTCGCGTCCTCGATGGCCGACGTGAAGGGCGTCGTCGGTGTCGGGGACGCCATCGCCAGCGACGACGGCAACGCCCTGCTCGTCCCGGTCGAGCTCACCTCCGACGAGATCGATGCCGAGCCGCTGCTCGATGCGACGGCCGCCGTACAGAAGGCACATCCGGGGCTGGTCGTCGAGCAGGCGGGTGACGTCACGATCGACGAAGCCATCAACGAGCGCGTCGCCGAGGACCTGCACTCCGCGGAGTTCATCAGCCTGCCGATCACGCTGGTGCTGATGCTGCTGGCGTTCGGTGCGCTGATCGCCGCCGGACTGCCCGTCCTGCTCGCCGCGACGAGCGTCGCCGCCACGATCGGGATCAGCGCACCGGTGTCGCTGCTCGTGCCCGCCGAGCCCACGGTGACCAGCATGATCGTGCTGATCGGCATGGCCGTCGGCGTCGACTACTCACTCTTCTACCTCAAGCGGGAGCGCCAGGAACGGGCCGCCGGACGCTCCACCCTCGACGCCGTCGCGATCGCCGCCGAGACCTCGGGCCACGCGATCCTCGTGTCCGGTGGCGCCGTGATCGCCGCACTGGCGGGGCTGTTCGTGCTCACCGACGTCACGTTCAACTCGCTCGCCACCGGCTCGATCATCGTGGTGGCCGTCGCCGTGCTCGGCTCCATCACCGTCCTTCCGGCACTCCTCGCCAAGCTCGGCCGCTGGGTCGACCGGCCGCGGGTTCCGTTGCTCTGGCGCCTCACCCGTCGTACGACGACCGGCTCCATCAGCGGACGGTTGCTCGGCCCCGTGGTCCGTCACCCCGTCGCCGCCCTGGTCGTCGCCTCGGTGGGCATCGTCGCGCTCGCCGTCCCGGCGTTGTCGATGAAGACCCACCAGGCCACGCCCGAGACCCTGCCCGGCGACATCCCCACGGTGCAGACGTTCAAGGCGATCACGGCGGCGTACCCGAGCGAGGGCACGTCGGCCCAGGTCGTCGTCACCGGCGCCGACCCGTCCGCCGCGAAGGCGGCCCTGGAGCGCCTCGCCGACGAGGCCGGTCGCTTCGACGACTTCGCGACGGCCGGTGCTGAAGTGCAGGTCTCCGACGACGGCAACACGTCGGTGCTCGACCTGCCGATGCCCTACGAGGAGTCCGACGACCGCGCCACTGCGGCGATCGAGCGGTTGCGGACCGACCTCGTGCCGGCCGCACTCGACGACCTCACCGGGGCGGAGCACGCCGTCGGCGGCAGCGCGGCCGAGGCGCTCGACAGCTCGGAGAAGCAGTCGGAGCGGATGCCGTTCCTGCTCGGGTTCGTGCTGCTGCTGACGATGGTGATGATGATCGCCGCGTTCCGCAGCGTGCTGCTCGGCGTGGTGTCGACCGTGCTCAACCTGGCGTCGGTGGGCGTCGCGTTCGGCATCCTCGCGGTCGTCTTCCAGCACGGCGTGGGCGAGTCGCTGCTCGACTTCACCAGCCCGGGCTTCGTCATCGACTGGATCCCCGTGTTCGTCCTCGTGGTGCTCGTCGGGTTGTCGATGGACTACCACGTGTTCGTGCTCAGCCGGATCCGCGAGCTCATCGACTCCGGTCTCTCTGCGAGGGACGCCGTCCATCGGGGCATCGCCGACACCGCCGGCGTGATCACCAGTGCTGCGGCGGTGATGGTCTCGGTGTTCGCGATCTTCGCGACACTGTCGATGATGGAGATGAAGATGATGGGCGTCGGCCTCTCGGCCGCGATCCTCATCGACGCGACGGTCATCCGCCTGGTCGTGCTGCCCGCGATCCTGGTCCTGCTCGGGGACCGGGCCTGGCCGAGGCGTCGTACTCCCGTCGCGTCGAGCGCACCGGAGTTGCCGCCCACGTCGTGGGAGTCCCAGAACGGGGTGCTGGTGCCGACCGGCCGCTGACCCTGCACGTGCCGGCCCGGTGGTTGAGGTGCGAGCGAAGCGAGCCTCGAAACCCCCGGGCCGGCAGCACTGTTTCAATGAGCCGGTGCTGCACTCCTTCCACCTGGCCGAGCTGCCGCCCCGCTCCACGAGCCGCGCGATGCTGCGCCCGCCCCGCGCGGGCGTCGTACCCGGCCTGAAGCATGCGGAGACCCTCGCGATGATGCGCCTCGGTTCACCGACCGTGTCACTGGAGCGGATGCAGCTGCGCCGGCTCGCGGTGTTCGCTGCGTGGGAGGACGAGGCCGCGCTCGAGTCCTTCCTGGCGACGCAGCCGCTCGGCCGGCAGCTCGCCACCGGCTGGCACGTGCGGTTGCAGTTCCTGCGGAGGTACGGCGAGGTGGCGGCCCTCGCGCCGCTGCCGCAGAAGGCCGGTGACTGGGACCCGGAGGAGCCGATCGTCGCGGTCACCCTGGCCCGGCTGCGCCTGCGCGAGCTGCCCCGCTTCCTCAGCTGGGGCAAGCCGGTCGAACGCCTCGTGGCCGGTCACCCGGCCGCGGTCTTCTCCACCGCCGCGATGCGCCCGCCGCACACCTTCTCCACCTTCTCGATCTGGCGCACCGTGCGGGAGATGACCGAGATGGTGCACGGGCGCAGCGAGGGAGTCGGCGAACAACCCGCCCACACGGTCGCGATGGCCGAGCAGCGCCGGCGCGAGTTCCACCACGAATCGGCGTTCATGCGGTTCCGGCCGCTGTCGGAGCACGGGACGTGGCAGGGACGAACGCTGCTGCCCTGACGGCATCGCCGTCAGGACACCTCGTCCGCTGTCCGTGGCCACCACAACCGTGGACCGAGCAGGGCGGCCCCGGCCGGGACCACGAGCGTGCGCACCACGAAGGTGTCGAGCAGCAGGCCCACCCCGATGGTGAACCCGATCTGCACGAGCGTGAGGACGCTGCCGGCCATCATCGCGAACAGGCTCGCCGCGAAGATGACCCCCGCCGCCGTGATCACGCCTCCCGTGGCTGTCACGGCGCGTGCGATTCCCTCCCGCGAGCCGTCGGGAGCCTCCTCCAGCATCCGCTTCATCAACAGCAGGTTGTAGTCGGCGCCGACAGCAACGAGGAGGATGAAGGCGATGGTCGGCACGCTCCAGTCCATCGGACGGTCGAGTGCGATCTGCCAGACCAGGACGCCCAGGCCCATGGCCGCCGCATAGGACAGCGCGACCGAGGCCAGGAGGAACCCGGCTGCCACGACGCTCCGCAGCAGCACCAGCAGGATGAGGAAGACGCCGATCAGCGCCACCACCGCGATCAGGGCGAAGTCCCCGTCATTGATCGCCTCCAGATCGGCCATCGTCGAAGCCATCCCCGTCGTGGTGACCGTGCTGTCCTCGAGCTGGGTGCCCCGCAGGCCCCGCTCCGCTGCCTTCCTGACCTCCAGGGCCCGCTCGGTCGCAGAGCGCTCGAACGCGTCCGTGTCACCGAGCACCACGAAGCGGGCGGTCCTGCCGTCGGGAGAGAGGAAGAGGCCACTGGCCAATGCGAACCGCGGGCTGTCGAGGGCCGCGGGAGGCAGGTAGAAGCCACCGATCGCCGGGTCCTTGCCAGCCCTCCCGGCCTCGCGGAGGTACGACGCAGCGCGCTCCAGGCCGCCTCGGAGCTCGGTGACCGAGACGACGATCTCCCCCGTGCCGTCCTCCACCGCCTTGCTCCCGTCGGCGACCTTGTCGGCGCCGAGCGCGAGCTCGCCGAGCTTCGACTCCATCGTTCGGGAACCCGTCTCGAGCTTCTCGACCCCCCGCTCCGCGCGTGACAGTCCCGCGTCGAGAGCACTGAGCCCACGCTCGAGATCCACGGTTCCGTCGGCGATCTGGCGAGCGGCCGTCGCGGCTTCACTCAACCCGGGCAACAGCTGGTCGCGCTCGCCCTCGTAGACCTGGCGGACTCCGTCACGAGCGGCCTTGCAGACCGGGTCCAGCGAGCAGGTCAGGCTGCGCTTCAGGGCGCCGTATGCCAACCCCAGGCCGTCGACCGCGACCTTGGTCTGGGTGTGCGCCAGCTCGAGCCCGTCAGCCAGCTGGTCGGCACCGACGCGCAGCCTTTCGCTGCCCGCCAGGGCCTTGCCGTTGCCCGTGGCCAGGCGTTCGACACCGGCCTGCAGCTGACGGACTCCCGCCACCAGCTGACCCGCGCCGTCGACGGCCTGGTCGGCCCCGTCGGCAACGGCGACGGTCCCGTCGCTCACCTGGCCGGCACCCTCGGCGAGCCGTTCCGCGTCGGCTTCACCCTCACGAAGGTCCTCGCCGGCGCCGTTGAGCCGGTCGCCGACCTTCTCGGCCTGGTAACCGAGCGAGGCCTCGGTGATCGTCGCGCCGAGCGGTCGGGTCACCCCACGGACCGACACCACTCCCGGGGTCCGTGCGACGGCGGCCGACATCTGCTCCAGCGCAGCGAGATCCTTCGCGTTGCGGAGGTCGTGGTCGGCGGTCACCAGGACGTAGTCGGGAAGGGTCTCGTTGAGCGGAAAGTGTTCGCCGAGCAGCTGGTACCCGATGTTGCTCTCGGTGTCGTCCGGCTGCACGGACGCTTCGTTGAAGCTCGGTTGCAGCAGCGGGTAGAAGCAGGCCAACCCGATCAGCGGAACCAGACCGGCCGCAAGCACTCGTGCGGGCCGCGCCACCACGACCCCCGCGATGCGCTCCCACCCCGTCGGCCCCGTGGCGCGAGGTCGTGGATCCAGCCACCCCCGCACGCCCAGCAGGCCGATGAGTGCCGGCATCAGCGTGAGCGAGAGGACCAGCGTCGCCACGATGCTGACGGCGATCGCTGGACCGGTGGTGAGGTAGATCCCGACGTCGGCCAGAGCCATGCAGGCATTTGCGAGGACGACGGTCATCGCGGAACCGATGATGACCGGTGCGACGCGACTGCAGGCCTGGACGGCGGCCTCTCGCGGCGCAACCCCTTCCCTGCGCAGCTCCTGGAAGCGACCGACCAGGAACACCGCGTAGTCGGTGGCGGCCCCCAGGACCACCGCCGTCAGGAACGAGGCAGTGAAGGTCGAGACGTCGAAGGCATGGCCTCCCAGGAGAGCGGTGAGACCTCGGGCACTCGCCAGGGCGATCCCGATGAATCCCAGGATGAGGGAGGTGATCAGGACCGATCGGTAGATGAGCATAAGGATGATCGCGATCAAGGCAACCGTCACGAAGGTGATGTGCAGGATGCTGTGCTCCACCTCGACGGACATGTCCGCGATCGTCGCCGCCGGTCCGGTGACGACCACGTTCAGGCCGGCCGGCTGGTTCTCCCTGACGATGTCCCGAACCGCGTGGATCTGGCCGAGTGCGGCCGGTGCGCCGACGTCGCCGGGAAGGCCGACCTGGACGTAGACCGCCTCACCGTCGCGGCTGGTCACCGCCTTCATGATCTCGGGACTCTTCGTCACGTCCTGGACGAACGCGACGTTCTCCTCGTCCGCTCGGAGGTCCTTGAGGAGCTGGCCGAAGTAGGCCTTGTCCGCCCGGGTGAGACCGCCGTCGCGCTCCAGTACGACGAAGACGGTGCCGAGGCTGCGGCCATTCCCGAACTCACGATCCATCGTGCGAAGGGCCTGCACTGCAGGTGCCTGCGGCGGGACCACCGGTGTCGTGTCCTTCGCCATCACCTGCTCCAGCTGGGGGACCAGCACGTTGACCAGTCCGACCAGGGCCAGGCACGCCACCAACACCGGCAGGGGTCGCCGAATACAGGTACGGGCCAGGGTGACCATCCAGCGACTGGGCTCGTGCGCCATGGCGTGCACTCCTTGCGATGCGCCGTAGCGCCGTCGACGTCTGACCCGTCGATCGGGTCCTGTGACACTGTCAAGTGCGCGATGTGACAGTGTCAACCAAAACCCCCTGTGATCGCAGCCACGCGTGCCCCACCGGGGATGGCTCGAGTTGACTCCGTGTCGGTGGCGCACCACGATCGGAGCGTGCCGAAGCCCCGACCCAGCGCGGACCTGGCACCCGGTTCCCTCCGGGAGCGCCTGCTGGTGGCGACCGCGGTCGAGGTGTCCGAGGTCGGGGTCGACGGTGTCAGCCTGCGTGCCATCGCTCGTCGCATCGGCGTCTCCCACCAGGCGCCGGCCCATGTCTTCGGCTCTCGCAGGGGGCTTCTCACGGCGCTGGCAACCGAGGCCGTGGTCCGGATGCGTGACGAGCTGATCGCCGCCGCCGAGGAAACGCGGGCGTCGGGCAAGAGCGGCGCGCAGGTGGTCGTCGCCATCGGCCAGCACTACATCGAGGTCGCACTGCGCGAACAGGCACTGTTCGCGCTGGCCAGCCGCTCCGAGGTGCTCGACCTGACCGACCCCGACCTGGTACGCGCGCGCAACGAGGCCTGGCTGGTGCTCGTCAACGCCGTCACGGACGCCCAGGCCGAGGGTTGGCGGGAAGGTCAGCCGACCAACGTCGTGGCTCTCATGTGCTGGTCGCTGGTGCAGGGACTGGCAGTGATCTACCGCGACCGGCTTGCCCCTGAGGAGATCGCGACACAGTCGCCTGAGGACCTGGCCCGGAAGATCGCAGACCTGCTCTGAGGTTCGCTCTCGTCCCAGCGACGGGGACGTGCCTCCCGGAGGACGGACTGGTCAGAACGGCCGGACGGGGAGCGGCTTGATGAACGGGTCGAGGAGCCTGGCGGTCATCTCCACGGTCAGCACCTCGGTGGCATCGAGCGGGATGACCTGTCGCTGGGACTCGTCGATCTCCCACACGTCCTCGCCAACCAGGCGGCCCTCGTCGTCGTACGGCCAGATCATGTGCTCGACGTTGGCGACCAGGTAGTGCGCGTCCGGGTCAGCGGGAGCACCGGCTTCGACGAGCAGGCGGCCGGGTGTCTGCTGGTAGATGGTGGCGGTGGAGACGATCATGTTGTCCCCAACCGCGAGCTTCTCGTCCTCGGCGTAGAAGACGCACTGGGCTGTCCGGGACCACTCCTCGTACACCGCCTGCACGGCCTCGGCGCCGTCGAGAACGGTGCTGATGCCGAAGACGTTGAAGTGGTAGACGGGGTGCTCGACGGTCATCTCCGGGGCGAAGATCTCCTTCCAACGCCCGGCCATCTCCAGGTAGCGGTGCCGGTTGTAGGCGTGCAGCAGCCACCGATGGCGCGGGTTCTCCGTCGTCTCGAGCAGGCGCTCGACGGCGATGTTGGTCTGGGTGATGTCGAAGCGGCTCATCGGGGTCTCCTGGTCGGGTGGCGCTGGGGTGCCACCAGAATCTCGTCGCAACGACCCGTGGGTCTTGACCCAGGACGACTGATTCTTGACTCTGGGTGACATGTCGCTGATCCGCGGGACCTCGCTGCAGGGGTTCGTCGAGCTCGTAGACGAGCTGGGTGCGGACGCAGAAGGCCTGCTCCGGTTCGCGCACCTGAGCCCCGAGGTGGTCGGCCGCCACGACGCCTTCGTCGACTACCGAAGCGTCATCAGCGTCCTCGAAGCCGCCGCTCGAGCGACCGGCACAGGTGACTTCGGGCGTCGCCTCGCGGACAGGCAGGGGCTGGACATCCTGGGGCCCCTCGGCGTGGCGGCCCGCACCGCACCGACGGTCGGGGCTGCGTTCGGGTCGATCGAGAAGTACATGACGGTCTACAGCCCGGCCATCGCCATCACCGTCACCCATGAGCCGGGCCACCGTCTGGCCACCTTCGAGTGGCGGATCATCGTCGACCGCCCGCCCGCACATCGACAGTCGGCCGAACTGGCGTTGGGAGTGACCTGCCGGGTGTTCCGCCTCCTGTCCGACCCGGACTTCGTACCGACCTCGGTACAACTGCGTCACGATGCCCTGACCGACCGGTCCGGGTACGTGCGCTACTTCGGTTGCCCGGTGGAGTTCTCCGCGAGCACCTACGGCTTCCGGTTCCCGGCCGCGGTCCTGGCCCGCCCGCTCGATGCCGACAGCGCGGTCCACGCCGTCGTGGAGGACTACCTGAGCACCGTCGTGGCCCCGACCACGACCAGCGTGGTCGATGCCGTCACCCGGCTCGTTCGCACGATGCTGCCGACCGGCGGGCTCGACCTGGACCTGGTGTCCGAGCAGCTGGCGCTGCACCGCCGCACGCTGCAGCGCCAGCTCGCGGAGCGCGGCGTCACCTTCGCCGGGCTCGTCGACCAGGTACGTCGCGAGGAGGCCGCGCGCTATCTGCGCGAGACCGACATGCCCCTGGGCCAGCTGGCCGGCGTCCTGGGCCTGAGCGAGCAGAGTGCACTGACCCGGGCCAGCAGGCGCTGGTTCGGAGCCTCTCCGTCCCACGTCCGCAAGCACGGTCCAGACCCGGCGGCCGTCCTGAGGGAGGAATGAAGTCCACGGGCGGCGATCCGAAAATGAACGAAGCCCCGGATCGATGACCCGGGGCTTCGTCTCACGTGAGCGTTTCAGGTTTGCAGGTCAGCGGCCATGTTTCGAGGGTGCTCCTACGGACCGTGGTGTTGGGCTCCTACGATTCGTTTGTGCTGGTCAGAGCGGGTTTTGCATGGCCGACTGGGTAGTTGCTGGACGGTTTGGAGCTGTTCTAAGGGTTGAGTGGACGTGTCGTCCGGTGAGCCGGTCGGGTCGGGAGGTCGGCCGTGGCGGTTTCGGGCGCTTGGGGGCTCGCTTGGCTCCTACGATTCGTGGGGCTGAAATGCAAAGAGGGACCGACCGCCTGGGCGGTGGTCCCTGTTTGGGGTGCGTTTGGGTCTAGAAGGCCGGCGGGTTGAAGTGTCGACTGGCTGCCGAGAGGACGCCCATGAGATAGCCGGTTCGGTGGGTGACGCCCATGGTGGCGAGTTGTTCACGCTTGTTTGCGAGGGTCTTGGCTGCCGTTGGGCATTCGGCGAATGGTCGCTGTTCGTCGTGCTGTGCTCCGGCAGCGATGAGGGCGAAGTCTTCGCAGCCGTCCTCGAAGCCGGGCCATGCGGCCCATTGATCGGGGTTGCCCGTGTAGGGCTCGGCGATGGGTCGCCGGGTGATTTCGTAGTTGGCGGCGCCTTCGATCGCGGCGATGACGGAGTTGATCTCGGCTCCTCGAAGGCTGTTGCCGATTGTGTCGAGCGCTGTTTGGGCGGTGTCTGGGTCGATGAGGTTGTTCCGGTGCGTTGGGTTTTCGTGGCGGGTGCGGGCGGCCAGGAGGGCGATGAGTAGACCTGTTTCCTGGGCGTCGTTGGTGGCTCTGGTCATTGGGTTGGTCCGTTCGATGGTCTGGGCGGGCGTCGGGTTAGAGGTGGGTGAGGGCGACGCCCTTTTCGTGGAGGTAGTTGTCGGCGGCGTTGGCGAGGCCGGCGATGAAGTCGCGTAGGTCGCTGGCGCAGGTTTCGTCGTGTTGCCAGAGGACTTGGTCGGCGATGTGCGCGAATCGCCTGGCGGCTACGGGGTCGTTGTTGTCGGTGGCTGCGTGGGCGGCGGCGATGAGAAAGTCGGCGTAGTTGCGGCCTTGGTCGTAGTGGTAGTTGGAGTCGTGATGGCGGGCGTGCCCACAGTTGTCGGGCAGCGGGGTGTTCGCTGTGGTCGTCATGGGTTGTCTCCTCGTAGGTTGTGTCGGCCGCGAGGTTGTTATCGGCGTGTTTTAGCGCGGTTGGCACTCGGGTGCCCGTCACCCGCCTGATATATCATTTTTGCTACACTTTGATGTTGGGCGGGCGCTGCCGGGCGGTCAAGAAACCACACGGTTGTTGTTCGTGCCGCGTCCGATGGGCACCACGATCTGCTCCGCAGTTGTTGGGCCTGGCGGCTGAACGCCGCTGGCCTGCTTCCCGACATTCACACGACACGGATCCGTGTCGGCCGAGGAACCTGCGAGACGGGCTAGCCTCGAAAGGATGACTGAGGACACCGCCATCGAGCCGGACGAGGAGGACGGCGTCTCTCCCAATGACGCCGAAATCTCCATCGACCAGGGCCCGCTGGCTGCTCGAAGCGCACACCGCACGCAGTGACGGGCTTATTAGCCGCGCGGTCGCCCTCCTCGGATTCATCGGTCTCGTCCTCGCCCTACTGCTTCAAGGCAGCGCATTGAAGGGCATCGACCCGAGTTGGTGGACCTGGTCCTTTCTCATCGCCGCCGTGGTGTTCATGGTCATCAGCGCGTGGCTCTCCCTGCGCACCATCTCCCCCAAACAGACCGCTCTGCCGGGCGTCAACGACCTCACAGACTGGCGGGAGCAGCACCTCCGCAAGCCGCAGCCCGGGACCGCCGGGCCGCAAGTTGCCGAGAGCCTTCTCCTGAACCACTACGTGCCCGACACAAGAGGGATGCATGGCGGCTTCGACTCGAAGGGCTGGCCCGCCTCGACGTCGTAGCCACAGTTGAACGAACCTCGAACCAACCGTCAGAGTTGCTGAGCCAGCGCACCGATGAACTTGCACGCCTCATGCTCCGCATGATCACTTATCGCATCACCGAAGAGCGGCACAGGGACTGGGTCCGAGTCAGCCATCACGATACGGGCCGAACTCGACCACATCCAGGCCCGCCTGTCTCGTCGTACGACCGCTCCTTCCAGCACTTGGCGTCACCGAGCTGGATTTCGACAACTGAACGGACCGGCCGCGCCCACCCCGACATCGCGTCGGGTTGGTGGATCCGCGAGCCCTGCGAGTGCGCGCTCCACCCTTCCTTGGCCTTTCGCGCGGCGACGTAGGCGATAAGAGTGTCGGTCAGCCATATGGACCGCCACTCGGTGTTGCCGCCTTCAATGCGCCGCTCGACCAGCGAAGCAATCGGCTTCGCGCCTCCGGTCAAAGTCGACATATGTGCCCACAGCGCGACAGGAGCCGTGGCCTGGGCGTGTCCGTCGATCATCCGGGACTCTGCTTCATAGCCGAGCCATTCCTCAGGCATTCTCATGTTCCACACGTTAGGCGCGGGTTCCGACACCTAGCCTGACATTTACCCCCGGCATCCGAGGTTTTCGGCAGAGAAACGCGGACTGCTGGACGAATGGGTCTGCTGCGCGGATCGGTGTCATCTGGGTCTCCTGCACTGACGCGTGTCATCGGACAGTGAGCGCTTCCCAGCAGGGGCAGAGTGCAGATTCACGCTCAAACCACGTCCATAGACCTCGCCCGCCAACACGCAAGTGAGTGAGTGCGTCTCGGCGTCGCCCTTTCGTCGGCGGCGAGGGATCTGCAGGCCCCCAGAACCGGCGATGTCGCCCGGCACGGGGACCCTCGGCGAGTTCTCCGGCGACGTCATGACAACACGACGCCTTGCATGAGAACGCGCCAGTTTGGTTCAAACGAGGTGCGGGACACCGTCTGGTCGGGACATCAGGCTGGCGCTCTGCGCGCGGCGCGCGCGATATGCGGCTTCGATGGACTTGCCGAGAGGGGTCTCCTCCTCGCCGTCGAGCAGGTCCTCAAGTTCGTCATTCTGGAACTTGCCGAGCTCAACGCGGGTGATCGTCACTTTCTCTCCTATTTTGCCTGGGTTCCGGCGCTTCGCGAAGTTTCGCCGATTCACCTGTTAGAACCAGCGATGCCGTTCGATTCTTCCTTCCGCGTCCTGCTGTGTCTGTGGCTGGATAGCCGGGCAATCCTGCAACTGACGTGACTTTGTGAAGACTTTCACAACCACCTCTTTGCGACGAATCCTAGCAGTGCACATCGGCCGTCCGGGGGCGTATGGCGGGACGTCATCAGGTAGTAACGGGCTTGTCATGTGTGACTGCGTCGGGCGGACTGCGTCGCTCGTGAACTGGCCTTGAGATATCCCAAGATTTCCTGCTTTGCTTCGGCGAGAGTGCCTTCGTCCTTGAGAATTGCTTCGCCGAGGTACGTCATGACCTCAAACGCGCGTAGAAGGGTCTTGAGGTTGGGGATGGCGATCGCGGACTCCACGCTTACGCCGTCGCCCAAGCGCGGGTCCTCGTCTGGGTAAGGCCTCATGGATGCGAGCACGGCGACGCCGAGCGGTAGTTGAAACGTGCTCCTGTCGACCCAGATCGGGATGCCGACGTAGGTCTTCCAGCGGCCGGCGTGGCCCTTCGGTTCGTTGTGGACCATGGGGGCGGCCATAGTGAAGACGCGTGCAGCGAAGTACTGACTGTCTGGTGCGATGTCGGCGTAGTGAGCGGTGCGGACGTCGTCCCACGGGCCGATTGAGGTTCCAATGAGTCGCAGACGTCGTGCATGGTTTGGGTCATAACGACCCCAGAGTTCGAGTTTGAGTTCTTCGCCAGGCGCGAATTTTGCAACTGTGCGGATGCGGTCGAGCGATTTCTTTAGGACTTGGTAGGCCGCCTCAGGGCTGTTGGGGTTCTCGAAGAGGCGCGGTTGTTGGGCGCCCCACCACTCGCGAAGGCGTCGGTTGTAGCGCGACGGGTGAGACTCAGTCCGTTGCGCAGTTCCGTCGCCCCGATACATGGCGCCGGCGACTTCGGAGAGGAACTGGCCGACTTGGCCGAAGTGGTGTGGGTGAACGGTTTCGAGCCCAAGAGCCTCGTGGCGTCGGTCCATGAGAGGCCTCAGCGTCTTGTCGCTCCACTCGGGAGCCTGGAGGGGGGAGATTACGTATCGTCGCCGCTTGGGCCCGGAGTTTTCCGCGCCTTGGTTGGTCGCGGCGAGAAGCGCCTCGCACAGCGGGCCGTCCGTGAGAGATGAGCCGACGACGATGAGATGCCGGTGCTTGAAGAGGGTCTCAAGGATTTCCGTGGTTCGACGACGAGTTTGGTTGTAGGTGAGTTCCCCAACGACCGGGGTGCCTACCGATTCTTCTTCGCCAACAAAGCCATGGATGTGGATGCAGGTGATTGTTGGACTAGTGGACTTCTTTGTGGAGATCCGAGGCAGCTCGTAGGCCACACCAGGAGGGGCATCGGAAGAGAACCCGGCAGTCCCACTCGCGCCCGACGCGTCGGTGTCGGATCCGGTGACGACCTCGAGTGGTTGAAGCACGGACGCGAACGACTCTGGGAACAGGCCGCGCTTCTCCTCGTAGTAACGCTGAAGTTCTCGGTAGAGGTACTCGTCGTAGTTGGGGGTCACGAGGATGGTGGAGTGCCCTCGGTAAGCATTCGCGTACGCGAGAGCGGCGATGTTCCACAAAAGGCGTCCGCGAAGGTGCTTCCGGGAGCTGTAGAGCGTGGCGCGGATGCTGTCGCGGAGGTTGCGCTCAAACTCGGCTTGATCATCTGTTGAGTCGCGAAGCAAGATCTCGGCGGTCGTAGCGGACCGCTCATTCGACGTTGATGCAATGAGCGCTCTGGCCGTATCCCTTTCGACTCCGTTCTTTTCCAAGATCGTCTGAATCATTGCCGACCATGACGTACCCGTCCGATCGATCGTTCCGCCGAGCCCTACGTAGATGGTGAGGGGGCCAGGCTTGCTCAAGTCGGCGATCATGCCCGGTGTTGGCTGATCGTTGAAGAAGTGGCCTGACATGCGGCTGCCCCTAACTGGGTCGTTGAGCGGGCTACAAAACTCCGAGCATTCTGTCGTTAAATGACACCCACCACGTTCAAATCCGACAACGAGTAAACGGGTCTGCTGCACGGATAGGCGTCACCCGGGCCTGCGACGATTCCCCAACATGGACAGAGTGCATATTCACGCTCAAACCGCGTGCATGGACGTCGCCCGCCAGAATTGCGAAGGGGATGTGCATCACGCTGGCCGAGTTGGCCCCGCCAGGTCACGACCTCCGCTGGGTCATGCTGTCACCAGATCATGCAGCAGTCCCTCTAGCCGGTGCGCGAGACCCTCCGGCCTCTAGGGCGTGTCTCCCAAGTCCGCGCCGGTAGGGCTGT
>NZ_JBMCZA010000118.1:0-704 GCF_048654705.1 Nocardioides sp. CPCC 206348 | reverse complement strand
CGGCTTTCATGGGTTTCCTTCGGGACGTGGTGTGGACGGGTGGTCGGGTCAGGTGGCGACGAGCGCCGGTCGCGGCAGGTGAGCGCGGGCGGTGCGGTCGACGAGGCGGTGGCGGACCAGCTCCTCACACAGCTCCATCCGGTCCTCTGGAGCGGTGTGGTGCAGGGCGAGCAACCGGTCGGTGCGCAGGACCGTGGCCAGCACCTGACCTGCGGGCAGGGCTCCGGTGTACTCGGCGATCAGTCGATCCGCGAGGTCCTGTCGGGCCTGGCGGCGGTGTCCTGTGGCGTCCATCGCTGTGTCCTCCTTCCCGCACCACTCTGTCGACTCCGGGTGGGCCCGAGCAGGGGCGAAGGTCCCGAAGCGACAGGCGCTACGGCCCTGCCGCGACCGGTCCGGTCGCCGGACGATGGGACCTGGAGCGGCGCCATTTGAGAGGAGCAGGACGATGATGTGGAACGACCGGTACGACGATGTCAGCAACTGGCCGGCGATGCTGGTGATGATGGTCCTGTTCTGGGGCCTCCTCGCCGTCGGCGTGGTCCTTGCGGTGCGGTGGTTGCGCGATTCCGTTCAGGTGTCGGATCGCGAGTCGGACCCGCGACGGATCCTCGACGAGCGCCTCGCGCGCGGTGAGATCGACGTCGCCGAGCACGCCCGGTCGCTCGCCGCGCTCGCACCACGCCGGAACGTCGCCCGTCCCC
>NZ_JBMCZA010000117.1:306-537 GCF_048654705.1 Nocardioides sp. CPCC 206348 | reverse complement strand
GCACCCGACTGGCGCAACGCCTTCTCGAGCTCCTGCAACTTGCGCGCGTCGACCGCGGCCTCGTTGCCCAGCTGACGGGCGAGCTTGTCCAGGTCGACATCATCGAGCCGGGCACCGCCGTAGGCCTGCGACAGCTGGTCAGCAAGCGCATCGAGGTCGGCGAGGTCCTGGAGGACTCCGGTGCCGTCGCCGAGCCCGAGGCCGGTGCCACCCTCGCCGAACTGCTCGGAG
>NZ_JBMCZA010000117.1:0-296 GCF_048654705.1 Nocardioides sp. CPCC 206348 | reverse complement strand
AACCTGATGGACCTGCGTCCCGGCGAGGACTGGGGCGGGTCCGAGCAGTTCGGCGAGGGCGGTACCGGCCTCGGGCTCGGCGACGGGACCGGCGTCCTCCAGGACCTCGCCGACCTCGATGCGCTCGCCGACCAGCTGTCGCAGGCCTACGGCGGTGCCCGGCTCGATGACGTCGACCTGGACAAGCTCGCCCGTCAGCTCGGCAACGAGGCCGCGGTCGACGCGCGCAAGCTGCAGGAGCTCGAGAAGGCGCTGCGCCAGTCGGGTGCCATGGAGCGCAGCTTCGACGGCGAGCT
>NZ_JBMCZA010000116.1:4918-6721 GCF_048654705.1 Nocardioides sp. CPCC 206348 | reverse complement strand
GTGCAGGACGAGGGTTCGCAGCTGGTCGCGCTCGCGCTGGCCGACGCCACTGTCGACGGCCGCGACCAGCGCTGGGTGGACCTGTGTGCCGGCCCGGGCGGCAAGGCCGCCTTGCTCGCTGCGCTGGCCACCGAGCGGGGCGCCCTGCTGATCGGCACCGAGCTGCACCACCACCGGGCGGGCCTCGTTGCCAAGGCAGCAGGTGCGGACCTGGCCGGCGTGCTGCAGACCGATGCGACCCGCGCGCCCTTCGCCGACGACAGCATCGACCGGATCCTGCTCGATGCACCGTGCACCGGCCTCGGCGCCCTGCGCCGCCGTCCGGAGGCGCGCTGGCGTCGTACTCCGGCGGACCTCGCCGACCTGGTCGCGCTCCAGCAGGCGCTGCTGACCGAGGCCGCGCGCATCCTGCGGCCCGGCGGAGCGTTGCTCTACGCCACCTGCTCGCCGGTGCTCGCGGAGACGGCCGATGTCGTGACGGCAGTGACCGGTGCTGTGCCGGGACTGCGGGTCGATGACGTGCGCCCGCTGCTGCCGGGCGTCACCGATGCGGACGGTCCGCTGCCCGGGACCGCCCAGCTGTGGCCGCACCGCCACGGCACCGATGCGATGTTCCTGGCGCTGCTCCGCAAGGAATGATCCAGACTGGTTGAAGGTTGAACGACTTGTGAAGAAGATCGGATTCCTTTCCTTCGGCCACTGGGCGGACAGCCCCGGTTCGCTGACGCGTACCGCCTCCGACACGCTGCTCCAGTCGATCGACCTCGCGGTCGCGGCGGAGGAGCTGGGTGCCGATGGCGCGTACTTCCGCGTGCACCACTTCGCCCGCCAGCTCGGCAGCCCCTTCCCGTTGCTCGCCGCGATCGGCGCCCGGACCAGCCGGATCGAGATCGGTACCGGTGTCATCGACATGCGGTACGAGAACCCGCTCTACTTCGCGGAAGACGCTGGGGCAGCCGACCTGATCTCCGGCGGCCGCCTGCAGCTCGGCATCTCGCGAGGCTCACCCGAGCAGGTCATCGACGGCTGGCGCCTCTTCGGGTACGCCCCGGCCGAGGGCGAGACCGAGGCCGACATGGCCCGTCGTCACACCGAGGTGTTGCTGGAGGTGCTGCGCGGCGAGGGCTTTGCGCAGCCGAACCCGCGCCCGATGTTCGCCAACCCGCCGGGACTGCTGCGGCTGGAGCCGTTCTCCGAGGGCCTTCGTGACCGGATCTGGTGGGGCGCTGCGTCGAACGGTACGGCGCGCTGGGCCGCCGGTCTGGGGATGAACCTGATGAGCTCGACGCTGAAGGAGGACGAGGGCGGCCAGCCGTTCCACGTCCAGCAAGCGGAGCAGATCCGGATCTTCCGCGACGCCTGGGCCGAAGCCGGCCACCCACACGAGCCGCGGGTGTCGGTCAGCCGGTCGATCTTCCCGCTCGTCAACGAGCAGGACCGGATGTACTTCGGCGGTCGCCCGGACAGCGACCAGGTCGGCCAGATCGACAACATGCGCGCGATCTTCGGTCGCTCCTACGCCGCCGAACCGGATGCCCTCATCGAGCAGCTGCGCGAGGACGAGGCCATCGCCGAGGCGGACACGCTGCTGCTGACGGTGCCGAACCAGCTGGGTGTCGACTACAACGCCCACGTGATCGAGTCGATCCTGACCGAGGTCGCGCCGGCGCTCGGCTGGCGCTGAACCTCAGGAGCTCGCAGCCGCGTCGGACCGGGTCTGGGCGAGGTAGCGCCGGATCGTGTCGCGGCTGCGGGTCAGGCAACTGATCCGCTGGTCGAGCCCTTCGAGCTCGGTCGCGAGCA
>NZ_JBMCZA010000116.1:4584-4873 GCF_048654705.1 Nocardioides sp. CPCC 206348 | reverse complement strand
AGGAGGACCTTGACCAACCGGGTCGGGATGCCGGCCTGGATCAGTCCGGCGGCGCGCTCGACCCGGTCGACATGGGCCTCGGTGTAGCTGCGGTAGCCGTTGTCCGCGCGGTCCGCACTGACCAGCCCCTGCTGCTCGTAGTACCTGATCAGCCGGGCTGCGACGCCGGTGCGTTCGGCGACCTCACCGATCTTCATGTCTGCTGCCTCACAATCCTGACGTCACGCCTTGACATTGACATCAGTGTAAACCTTTAGCGTCGATTCCATGAGTACGACGACCCGCCCCG
>NZ_JBMCZA010000116.1:3492-4537 GCF_048654705.1 Nocardioides sp. CPCC 206348 | reverse complement strand
AGCAGCCGGACCGGCTGCCCTGGCCCGCACTGCTCGTCCTCGGTGCCGCCACCCTCGTGATGGTGACGGGGGAGATGCTGCCGACCGCAGTCCTGCCCCAGATGAGCGCCGGACTGGGGGTGAGCGAATCCGCCGCCGGCCTGCTGGTCAGCATCTGGGCAGCAGTGGTCGTGGTCGCGAGCTTCCCGCTGGTGCGGTTGACCCGCGGCGTCCGGCGCACGCCGGTCGTGGCCGCCAGCCTCGTGGTCTTCGCCCTCGCCGCCGCGGCGACCGCGCTGGCACCGACCTACGCCGTGGTGCTCGTCGCCCGCACCATCGGCGCGGCCTCCGTCGGCCTGCTGTGGTCGACCGTCAACGCGCACGTCGCCGACCTCGTGCCGGACCGCCTGCTCGGACGCGCGACGGCTGTCGTGCTCGGCGGCGCCACGCTCGGCATGGTGCTGGGCACGCCCATCGGCCGGTTCGTCGCCGACCTCGCCGGCTGGCGCGCGTCGTTCTGGGTGCTCGCCGTGCTGAGCCTCGTCGGCGCGGGACTGGTCCGCGCGGTGGTGCCGGACGCCGACCCGCAGGCACGGTCCGCTGAGGACGGGGGGAGCGGCGGGCGTCGTACCGTCCGGCCGATGGTGGTGGTGACCGTGCTGGTGGGCCTGATCCTGGTGGGCCACTACGGCGCGTACACCTTCATCACACGACTGGGCGAGCCCGCCGCCTCGGTCGTGCCCGGCGGGATGGGCAGCCTGTTGCTGGCCTTCGGACTGTCGTCCGCCGTGGGCGTCGCCCTTGCCGGCCGCGTGCTCGATCGGACGGCTCCGGCGCTGGTCGCGGCGACCCTCGCCACCGCTGTAGCGGTCCTCGGCTTCTTCGTTGCCGGTCAGGGCGCCCTGGCCGGAGTGGCCGTGGTGCTGCTCTGGGGTGTCGCATCCGGTGCCCTGCCGCCGCTCGCGCAGACGATGATCCTGCGGCTGGCCGGCCCGGAGCACCGTTCCCTTGCGGGAGCGTTGATCCCGGTGGTCTTCAATGGCGGGATCGCGATCGGCGCCGCTTT
>NZ_JBMCZA010000116.1:0-3474 GCF_048654705.1 Nocardioides sp. CPCC 206348 | reverse complement strand
CCGGTGTGGTCGCGCAGGGTGGTGCCGAGGGACTGCCTGTCCCGGCCGCGGCCCTGATCGGGCTGGCCGCGGCCGGACTGGCGGTCGTCAGTCGACCCAGGTGAGGGACTCGCCCAGCACGTGGATCTCGCTGTTCGTGGTGCCTCGGCCGCCCTGGACAGAGATGAAGATGCCGCCGTGCGCCTCGGTCGTGTAGACGGAGGGGTCGTCGCCCTTGTCGCTCGAGCCGAGCCAGGCGGCGCGGTCGGCCGCATCCCGGATCACGAGCGAGGCGACGCCACCGTCAGCGGATTCGCAGGACGCCTTGTCGTCGATCAGGAACCACTCGCACGTCCAGTTCGACGGAACGATGACCGGGATCTTGTCCACCTTGCCGAGCATGCCGAGCTCGTCGGCCTTGGCCATGGTCACGGCCACCGTGATGCCGGGCCACTCCTCGGTGAGGAAGCCGCCGGACTTCGTCGTGAAGCCGTCGGACCAGAACGTGTTGACGGCGTCCTTCGGGCCGTCGACGACGAGGACGAAGTCGGAACCCGGTCCAGCGAGCGTGCTGGAGCCCAGCTCGTAGAGACCGGCCTTGTCCGTGCGCACCGTGCCGGTGACGCCGTTGCCCAGGTCGATCACCTGTCCGGCCCGCAGTGTCGGCTCGCTGGGGGCCGAGGGAGTGTCGGCGTAGTCCGGGTCGTCGGCCGTCGTACCGCCTCCCATCTGGGAGGTGGCGAGGGCGATCACCGCCACGCCGGCAACGGCGCCGGCGGTGACGCCGATGCGGCGGCGACGACGCAGCCGGGTGCCGGCCCGGAGCGACGCGGTGGCGAGGTGTTCGAGGTCGGGCTGTTCGCTCCGCACGCGGTCGCGGAGGGCGGGGCCCAGGTAGGGGTCGTGGTCGAGGTCGTTCATGAGGAGGTCCTCTCGGGCAGTGCGTTCAGGTCGGTGGGAGGCGCGACCAGTGGTCGCAGTCGCTGCAACGCCCGTCGAGCTCGAGTGCGGATGACGGTCTCCGACAAGCCGAGGTCGGTGGCCGTCTCCGCGACACTCCGGTCCTCCCAGTACCGCAGGACGATGATCGCGCGGTCCAGCGGAGGCAGGTCGCCGAGTGCGGCAAGCAGGTCGACGCGCGTACCGGGATCGGCATCCACGACGGCCGTGCGTGCCGCGCTGATTCCGTCATCGGCGCCGGGTGTGAGGTCGGTCGGACGCTCGGAGTTGCGGCGCAGGCGGCGGTGGGACAGGAATGTGTTGAGCAGGGTGGTGCGTGCATAGGCGAGCGGGCTGTCTGCGGTGGCCACTCTTCTCCAGTGGACGAACACCTTGGCGTACGTCGCCTGGGTGAGGTCCTCTGCCAGATGGTGATCGCCGGTCAGCAGCATCGCTGCGTGGTGGAGTTGTGTGCCAGTGTCGCGGACGAACGCGGTGAACTGTTCCGCCTGCTTGTCTGACTTCACACCCATCTGACGCTCCGATGTGCCGGGCGCGTGACACCCGATCGGTCACGCGTTGTCTCGAGTGTCCTCAGTCGAGGACGTGGCGCAAGTAGCGCTGCGGGTCGTCGAGGTAGCGGCGCCAGTGCTGGACCAGGTCGAGGTCCTCCCAGCGGGCGGGGCGCAGCCCCCAGTCGCCCACCTCGAGGATGGTCGCGCCGGGCATCGAGGCGAGCACGGGAGAATGGGTGGCGCAGAGCACTTGTGCTCCATCGGCAGCCAGGTCGTGCAACTTGGCGATCAGTCCGAGGGTGGAGGAGAACGACAGGGCCGCTTCGGGCTCGTCCAGGCAGTAGAAACCGGGCGAGTCGAAGCGTGTGCGCAGCACCTCGAGGAACGACTCCCCGTGGCTCATCTCGTGGTAGCGCGGGTCGCGATCTGCTGCGTGCTGTTCGGCGAAGGTGTACCAGCCGTGCATGGTCTCGGCCCGCAGGAAGAATCCCCACCGCCCACTCCCGATGCCGCGCTGGAGTCGCAAGGCCGTGTGGAGCGGCGACTCGGTGGGCCGCGTCGCGTGGATGCCGAAGCGGGTGCCGCCCTCGGGTGACAGGCCGTACGCGACCGCGATGCCCTCGACCAGCGTCGACTTCCCCGAGCCGTTCTCCCCGACCAGGAAGGTGACGCCCTTGGGCAGGTCGAGACCCTTGCGCACGACCTGGGCGACTGCCGGCACCGTCATCGGCCACTCGCGCGGATCAAGGCCGCCACGCTCTGCGGTGACCCGTACGACGGGCGGCTGGTCGAAGTCCACGACGTCACGGTACTGAGATGGTCCGACCCGTTCGGTACTGTCCCCGCATGGCATCGCCGGCGATCGAGATCGAGGTCGAGAGTCGCGTCGTGCGGGTCAGCAATCCTGATCGCGTGTACTTCCCGGAGATCGGCGCCACCAAGCTGGACCTGGTCGAGTACTACCTCTCCGTCGGCGAGGGCATCGTCAACGCGCTGCGCGAGCGGCCGTGCATGCTGCACCGCTTCCCCAAGGGACTGGCGGGGGAGAAGGTCCATCAGAAGCGGCTTCCTGCAGGCGCGCCGCCCTGGGTCGAGACGGTCGAGCTGTTCTTCCCGCGCTGGAAGCGGACTGCCGACGAGCTGTGCGTGACCGAGCTCGCGTCGGTGATCTGGGCGGTGCAGATGTCCACGGTCGAGTTCCATCCGTGGAACAGCCGCCGCGGCGCGGTGGAGCAGCCGGACGAGTGGCGCATCGATCTCGACCCGGGCCCGGAGGCGTCGTACGACAGCATCCGGAAGGTGGCCCACGTCGCGCACGAGGTCCTCGACGAGCTGGGAGCGGTCGGCTATCCCAAGACCAGTGGCAGCAAGGGCCTGCACGTCTACGTACGGATCCGTCCTGACCACGACCACAAGGCCGTACGACGCGCGGCGCTCGCCTTTGCGCGGGAGGTCGAGCGGCGAGCGCCCGAGCTGGTGACGACGACCTGGTGGACGAAGGACCGTGACCCGGCGGCGGTCTTCGTCGACTACAACCAGAACGCTCGTGACCACACCATCGCAGCCGCCTACTCGGTCCGGGGCCTGCCCGACGCACGGGTCTCCACACCCATTCGCTGGGCGGAGATCGATGACGCCGATCCTCGTGACTTCACGATCCTGACCGTGCCCGCGCGGTTCGCCGAGATCGGCGACCTGCACCACGACATCGATGACCACGTCTTCGACATCGCGCCGCTCCTGGAGTGGGCCGATCGGGACGAGGCGGACGGCAAGGCCGTGCCGGACGAGGAGGAGACGACGTGACGTTCGATGCGGCTGGGCTGGACGCGGCTGACCCGTTGGCCGGACATCGCGACCGTTTCGTCGGCGCCGACACGTCGCTCGTCTATCTCGACGGCAACTCCCTCGGCAGGCCGCTGCGCGCGACCGCCGACCGGATCGGCAGCTTCGTGGCCGAGGAGTGGGGCGGCCGGCTGATCCGCGGCTGGGACGAGCGCTGGTTCGAGCTGCCGCTGGTCCTCGGTGACCGGCTGGCCGC
>NZ_JBMCZA010000115.1:5351-7355 GCF_048654705.1 Nocardioides sp. CPCC 206348 | reverse complement strand
TTCCTGCGCGACCGGATGGTCGACGGGCTGCCCGAGCGGGAGCCGCTGCTGGAGGTGCTGATCCGTCGGCACTACCTGGAGTACGACCTGCACGACCTGACCGTCAGCGGACCGGGGGAGCACGCCGGCCGTCCGGTCGTGCACGCCGAGTACGCCACCGACGAGAAGGGCGCGACCCGGGTCGTCTCCACGATCGCCGACGTGACCGAGCTCGCCGATCCCGAGGGCCCGCTGGGCGCCGCGATCCGGTCGGTCCTCACCGAGGACCACGACGACGTCGTGGAGATCTACCTGCGGTGGCCGGACGCCCCCGCGGACCCGGATGCCGCGTCGGCCGAGGCCGCCAAGCTGCTGGCCGCGCACGACTTCGCCACCCGCGTCCGCCGCGTCTCGGTCGTCGTCTGCCCGGCGGCCCCGCAGCAGGTCGGCTACCACACCTTCCGTGCCGAGGGCGGTCAGCTGGTCGAGGACACCCTGATCCGCGGCATGCACCCGATGGTCGGACGCCGGCTCAACCTGTCGCGACTGCAGGAGTTCGACGTCACCCGTCTCGACGCCCCCGACGACGTCCTGCTCTACGAGTGCGTCGCCCGGTCCAACCCGGCCGACCGCCGCCTGGTCGCCGCCGCGCAGGTCCGCCAGCTCGCCGTGGTCCGCGACGAAGAGGGCCGCGTCATCGCCGTACCGCATGCCGAGCGCGCGATCGAGAACTGCCTCGAGGCCATCCGACGGGTGCGTACGGCGCGTGGTCGCGAGGGCGCCAAGCTCGACGTGAACCACGTGTGGGTCACGGTGTGGCCGGTGATCGAGGCCGACCTCGACCAGCTCACCGCTCTGCAGGGCAAGATCACGCCGCTCAGTGAGGGCGCCGGGATCGAGGAGGTCCTCGCCGAGGGTCGCGTCGCCGGTCCGGACGGCACGCCCGTGCCGCTGGCGATCCGGTTCCACGCCAAGCCCGGCGCGGGCGTGGTCGCCGATGTGATCCCCCCGCCGACCGAGCCGCTGGCACCGCTGGACGACTACACCGGCAAGGTGTTGCGGGCGCGCCGCCGCGGACTCGTGTACCCCTACGAGCTGGCCTCCGTGCTGGCCGGTGGTGGCTCGCTGGTCGAGTATGACTTCGACGCCAACGGACTGCTGTCCCCGGTCGACCGGCCGTACGGAAAGAACTCCGCTGCCCTCCTCGTCGCCGTCGTCACCACCCCGACGCCGCTCTACCCCGAGGGCATCAAGCGGGTCGTGCTCTGTGGCGACCCGATCAAGTCCCTCGGTGCGCTCTCGGAGCCCGAGTGCGCCCGCGTGATCGCGGCGATCGACCTGGCCGAGGAGCTGGACGTCCCGCTGGAGTGGTTCGCCGTGTCCGCCGGCGCCCGGATCTCCATGGAGAGCGGCACGGAGAACATGGACTGGGTGGCCGACGCGCTGCGCCGGATCGTGGAGTTCACCCAGGGCGGCGGCGAGATCAACATCGTCGTGGCCGGGATCAACGTCGGCGCCCAGCCGTACTGGAACGCGGAAGCCACGATGCTGATGCACACCAAGGGCATCCTGGTGATGACGCCGGACAGCGCAATGGTGCTGACCGGCAAGCAGTCGCTGGACTTCTCCGGTGGCGTGTCGGCCGAGGACAACTTCGGCATCGGCGGCTACGACCGGGTGATGGGCCCGAACGGCCAGGCGCAGTACTGGGTGCCCGACCTGGCCGGTGCCTTCGGCGTCCTGATGTCGCACTACGAGCACACCTACGTCCTGCCCGGTGAGGCCGGACCGCGGCGCGCGCCGTCGACCGACCCGGTCGACCGCGACATCACCACCCACCCCCACGAGGGTGACTTCAGCACCGTCGGCGAGATCTTCTCCGCGGTGCACAACCCCGACCGCAAGCGACCGTTCGACATCCGCACGGTGATGCGGGCGCTGGCCGACGCCGACCACGAGATGCTCGAGCGGTGGGCCGGCATGGCCGACGCCGACACCGCCGTGGTCGTCGGCACCCGCATCGGT
>NZ_JBMCZA010000115.1:4184-5341 GCF_048654705.1 Nocardioides sp. CPCC 206348 | reverse complement strand
CTCGAGCGGTGGGCCGGCATGGCCGACGCCGACACCGCAGTGGTCGTCGGCACCCGCATCGGCGGCTACCCGGTCAGCCTGATCGGGATCGAGTCCAAGCCCGTGCCGCGCGCCGGCTTCCCTCCCACCGACGGCCCGGACACCTACACCGCGGGCACGCTGTTCCCGCGGTCGTCGAAGAAGGTCGCCCGCGCGATCAACGCCGCGTCGGGCAACCGGCCGGTCGTCGTCCTCGCGAACCTGTCCGGGTTCGACGGGTCACCGGAGTCGATGCGGAACCTGCAGCTGGAGTACGGCGCCGAGATCGGCCGCGCGATCGTCAACTTCCGCGGCCCGATCGTGTTCTGCGTGATCTCGCGCTACCACGGCGGCGCGTTCGTGGTCTTCTCCAAGCGACTCAACCCGTCGATGACCGTGCTGGCCATCGAGGGCTCCTTCGCCTCCGTGCTCGGCGGTGCCCCGGCGGCCGCCGTGGTCTTCGCAGCCGAGGTCGCCAAGCGGGCTGCCGCCGACCCGAGGGTCGCGGCGCTGGAGGAGCGGATCGACGCCGCCGAGGACGGCGAGCGTGGCCTCCTGGTGGTCGAGCTCGCCGAGCTGCGGGCCCAGTTGCGCGCGGACAAGATCGCCGAGGTCGCCGCCGAGTTCGACGGCGTCCACAACATCCACCGTGCCGTCGAGGTCGGTTCGGTGGACGAGGTGATCGCGGCCAGCGACCTGCGCCCGAAGGTGATCGAGTCGATCGAGCGCGGCCTCACACAGGGGTGATCGGGAGCGAGCGCCGGGGCTCGAACGCGAACGTGGCCCCGGTGCTGAACCGGGTCACGGCCACTTCGTCCGCCTCGGGCGTCGCCTCGTCCCGTCGTACGACGGTGAGGCGCCAGCCAGCGTCCGCGGAACCCAGCGGCTCCACCTCGACGTCGAGGTGCGGGTCGATCGCCCGCACGATCGCCTGCAGCGGAGCCGTCCGGCCGGGGCCGCACAGCGAGATCCAGGCGGCGTCCTGGTGGGCGGGTGACGGGCGCACGGTGACGGTGCCGTCGGTGACGTCTGCCGTCACGTAGGCGGCCGGGTTGAGCAACGGGTGGATGGCCAGCAGCCTGGCGGCGTCCTTCACGCCCAGCGCCCGGGACAACCGGTCCGCGCCGATCCCGGCGACG
>NZ_JBMCZA010000115.1:3966-4055 GCF_048654705.1 Nocardioides sp. CPCC 206348 | reverse complement strand
AGTCGATGTCGGACAGCAACGGGCCGCTGTAGTCGGCCAGTCCGTCGTCGGAGGCATCGATCGGGTCGAGGACCAGCGTCGCGGCCAGC
>NZ_JBMCZA010000115.1:315-3956 GCF_048654705.1 Nocardioides sp. CPCC 206348 | reverse complement strand
GCGGGTGACGGGCGCACGGTGACGGTGCCGTCGGTGACATCCGCCGTCACGTAGGCGGCCGGGTTGAGCAACGGGTGGAGGGCCAGCAGGCCGGCGGCGTCCTTCACGCCCAGCGCCCGGGACAGCCGGTCCGCGCCGATCCCGGCGACACCGATGAGCTGCTTGGTGCGGATCTTCGCCAGCTCGGCCTCGGTCTCGACGCGTTCCGCGACGGCCAGTGCGAAGGCGCGGTCGAGCAGGTGCATCTGCAGGCAGACCTCGTCGGCGATCCGGACCAGCGCCGACTTCGAGAACGCGGCGAAGTCGATGTCGGACAGCAACGGGCCGCTGTAGTCGGCCCGTCCGTCGTCGGAGGCGTCGATCGGGTCGAGGACCAGCGTCGCGGCCTGTGAGCGCTCGTTGACCTCGAGCGCCGGGATCGGCTGGGCCTCGGGGTGTGACTCGTCGATGATGACGCTCCACGCGCAGTGCGGGCTGGCCCCGCCGGCGATGGCCGCAGGGGAGCGGGGCGGCCGGTGGATCGGCCGGATCTGGGCCTTCGGGTGCGAGGCGACCGCGGTCGCGTCGAAGGTCGGGTCCTCGATGTCGTGGCACATGGAACGGACGTAGTCCTCGCCCATCGGCTCGACGTCCATCAACGCACCACAGTGGTCGAGGTGGAACTCGCCGTGCCACGGGTCGTGCACCGTGTAGCGGAAGTCCATGAACTGCGGGGGAGCGCCGATGTCGAGCTGCAGCCCCTTGAAGATCGTCACGACGTCGCCCAGGCCGGGCACCTCGGGCGCGTAGCCGAGCGCCGCCTGCATCCGGCGCGTGTAGATCGGGCTCGACGCCGCCCACTCCTCGATCGCGACCTGCGCCATCTCCTCACGACCGAACGCCGCGATGCACCACGCCATGCCGGAACGGTCGATCAGCTGCCCCATGAGGAGCAGCTCGGGCACGAGGACGGCGAGCTCGGCCCGGCTCAGGTCGGCGTACCGGCTCGCCATCAGGAGCCCGACAGGTTGAGGCGCGTGGCCAGCTTGTCGAGGTACGTCATCACGGCCGTCTCGTCGGAGTCCGGGACACCCCAGATCAGCTCGGAGGCGCCGGCGGCCATCCAGTCGGCGAAGTCCTCGGCCTCGGGCCGCTTCGCCACCAGGATCCGCACGTCCGGCTGGCCGTCGCGGCCCGCGTCGGCCCACGCCTTGCGGAGCTTGTCGGCGTTGGCCGCCACGTCGCTGGTCGTGGGCGTGGTCATCCAGCCGTCCGCGTGTGCGGCGATCCAGGCGAAGGTCTTCGGGCCGGCACCGGCGCCGATGATCACCGGGATCTGGCCCTGCGGCGGCTTGGGGTAGGCCCAGCTCGGCCCGAACGAGACGAACTCGCCGTCGTACGACGCCTCTTCCTGGGTCCAGAGCGCGCGCATCGCCTCGAGGTACTCCTTGAGGACGGTACGACGCTTCTCGGCAGGCACGTGGTGGTCGGTCAGCTCGTCGGTGTTCCAGCCGAAGCCGGCGCCGATGGTGACCCGGCCGCCGGAGAGGTGGTCGAGCGTGGCGAGGGTCTTGGCCAGGGTGATCGGGTCGGACTCCACCGGGAGCGAGACCGCGGTGGACAGGCCGATCTTCGTCGTGACGGCGGCGCAGGTGGCCAGCGAGACCCACGGGTCGAGGGTGCGCAGGTAACGGTCGTCGGGGAGGTCCTCGCCGCCCGTCGGGTGCAGCGCGTCGCGCCGGACGGGGATGTGGGTGTGTTCGGGCACGTAGATCGTGTCGAAGCCCCGCTCCTCGGCGGCCCTGGCGAGATCGGCCGGCGTGATGCCGCGGTCGGAGGTGAAGAGAACGATGCCGTTGCGCATGCGTCCACAATAAGAACACGTTCTAGAAATGTCTTGCCTCTGGCCGAAACGTCTCCTATGTTGGACACATGTCCAGTCAGGTGTTCGAAACCCCGAGGCAGGGGCTCAACCCGCGTCAGGCCGAGACGGTCGAGAAGTTGCTCGCCGCCGGGCTCGAAGAGCTGCGAGCGGTCGGCCACGAGGCCATGACCGTCCGCACGGTAGCGGTACGCGCCGGGGTGTCGACCGCGACGGCGTACACCTATCTCGCCTCGAAGAACCACCTCTTCGCCGAGCTCTTCTGGCGGCACCTGACCGCCGACGAGGTGCGCGCACCCCAACCGGGCGCCACCGCCGTCGAGCGGCTGCAGGCCACGGTCCGGGTGCTCACCGCCCGGCTGCGGGAGGAAGAGGCGCTGGCCGCGGCGGTCACCCCTGCCCTGCTCGGCAGTGACCCCGACGTGGCGCGGCTGCGTCTCAAGATCGGTGGCGAGTTCCTGGCGAGGTTCGAGGCCGCCCTCAGGGACCCGGACCAGCCGGACATGCCGGCCGACCCGGCGGTGCTCGACGTCCTTGCCATGACCTTCATCGGCGCCCTCCTCCAGGTCGGCATGGGCCTGATGACCTACGACCAGCTCGCCGAGCGGCTCTCCTCCGCCGTCGACACGATCCTGCGAGGCAACTGATGGTTTCGACAAGCTCAACCACCGGCTCCCCACTGGTGCTCGACCCGTACGACTACGACTTCCACGAGGACCCGTACCCGCTCTACGCCCGTCTCCGGGACGAGGCCCCGCTCTTCCACAGCGAGGCCGACGACTTCTGGGCGCTGACCCGTCATGCCGACGTCTTCGACGCCTTCCGTGATGACGCCACCTTCTCCAACCAGATGGGCGTCACCCTCGATGCCAGTGCCTGGAGTCCCGACGCGCACCGGGTGATGTCGTTCCTGGCCCTCGACGGCGCCGAGCAGTCGCGGATCCGTCGCCTGGTCTCGGCCGCCTTCACGCCGCGCCGGGTGCGCGAGCTCGAGCCCGAGGTGCAGCGGCTGACCGAGCACTACCTCTCCCAGGCACTCCTCGACAACGCCGAGAACGGCGAGGTCGACTGGATCTCCACCGTCGCCGGCCGCCTGCCCATGGACGTCATCTCCGAGATGATGGGCGTGCCCGTCTCCGATCGCGACGAGGTACGACGCCTCGCCGACCTCCTCGTCCATCGTGAGGCCGGCGTGCGGGACGTGCCGCCGGCCGGGATGGAAGCGGCGTTCGCACTCTTCGGGTACTACGCCGAGATGGTGAAGCAGCGCCGAGCCGCCCCGTCGGACGACCTGACCTCGGCGCTGGTCGAGGCAGAGCTGGACGGCGACCGGCTGACCGACCAGGAGATCATCGCGTTCCTGACCCTGATGGTGGTGGCCGGCAACGAGACGACCACCAAGCTGCTCGGCAACGCGCTCTTCCACCTGTCGGCCCACCCGGACCAGCAGGCGACCGTCTTCGCGCCGTCGGCCGGGACGGACCTGGTCGCGCCGTGGGTGGAGGAGACGCTGCGCTTCGACACCTCGACGCAGATGCTGGCCCGCTACGTCACGAAGGACGTGCACCTGCATGGGCGGACGATGCCGGCCGGGTCCAAGCTGCTGTTGTTCCTCGGTGCCGCGAACCGCGACGAGCGGGTGTTCACCCGGCCCGCCGACTTCCTGATCTCGCGGTCCCGGGAGGAGCTGAGCGAGAGCCTGAGCTTCGGCACGGGGCGGCACTTCTGCCTCGGTGCGAACCTGGCGCGGCTCGAGGCGCGGATCGTGCTGGCCGAGCTG
>NZ_JBMCZA010000115.1:0-270 GCF_048654705.1 Nocardioides sp. CPCC 206348 | reverse complement strand
GCCGTGCGAGTGCACTCGGTCAACGTGCGCGGGTTCGCGTCGCTGCCGACGACCTTCCGGCTCCGGGGCGCGTGATGGCGGCATCGAGGAAGCCTGTCCACCCCGACCGCCGCCCCGCCGTCGTCGCCGGCGCGTCCTCCGGGATCGGCGCCGAGACGGCGAAGGCGCTGGCCGCGGCCGGCTTCCCGGTCGCGCTCGGTGCCCGCCGGGTCGAGCGACTCGAGGAGCTGGCCGGCGAGATCCGGAGCAGCGGTGGCGAGGCGTTCGTCC
>NZ_JBMCZA010000114.1:19476-23079 GCF_048654705.1 Nocardioides sp. CPCC 206348 | reverse complement strand
GGAAGCGCAGGAATCCCCGCCTCAGCGGGGATTCCTGCACCGCACTCACAGCCCGAGGTCGCGCCCGATGAGCTCCTTCATGATCTCGTTCGAGCCCGCCCAGATCTTCGTGACGCGGGCGTCACGCCAGGCCCGGGCCACGCGGTACTCGTTCATGAAGCCGTAGCCACCGTGCAGCTGGACGCAGGCGTCGAGAACCTCGCTCTGGGCCTGGCTGGACCACCACTTCGCCTTGGAGGCGTCGATGGCGGTGAGCTCGCCCTTGCTGTGCGCGAGGACGCACTTGTCGATGTAGGCCTCGGCAACCTCGATCTGGGTGAAGAGCTCGGCGAGCAGGAACTTGTTGCTCTGGAACTTGCCGATCGACTGGCCGAAGGCCTGGCGGTCCTTCGTGTACTGCAGGGTCTCGATGAGGATCTGCTTGGCCTGCGCGACGTTCGCGACCGCGCAGCCGAGGCGCTCCTGCGGGAGCTTCTGCATCATGTGGATGAAGCCCATGTTGAGCTCACCGATGATCTCGGCGTCGGTGACGCGGACGTTCTCGAAGAACAGCTCGGCGGTGTCGGACTCCTCCATGCCGACCTTGTCGAGCTTGCGGCCGCGCGAGAAGCCTTCCTTCGTGGCCTCGATGCCGAACAGGGTGATGCCCTTCGGGCCACGCTCGGGGTCGGTGCGCACGGCGGTGACGAACAGGTCGCCGGAGTAGCCGTTGGTGATGAACGTCTTCGAGCCGTTGATGATCCACTCGTCGCCGTCGCGGACCGCGGTGGACTTCAGGTTCGCGAGGTCCGAGCCACCCGACGGCTCGGTCATGCCGATGCCGAGCAGGATCTCGCCGGACACGACACCCGGGAGCCAGCGTTCCTTCTGCTCCTCGGTGCCCAGCTCGACGATGTACGGCGCCGTGATGTCGGCGTGGATGCCGTGGCAGGTGGGGTACGCCGCGCCGACCTTGGCGAGCTCCTCCTGGAGGACGGCGTTGAACCGGAAGTCGCCGGCCTCGGCGCCGCCGTACTGCTCGGGGACCTCGAGGCCCAGCAGGCCCTGCTTGCCGGCTTCCAGCCAGAACTCGCGGGGCAGCGCCTTCGCGGCGATGTGCTCCTCGGTGTGCGGCAGGACCGACCTGTCGATGAACTCCTTCACGGACGACCGGAAGGCCTCGTGGTCCTCTTCATAGATCTCGCGCTTCATGCCCCCAACCCTACTGGTGGGTCACATCGCCGTCGTTGTCCCGATGCACAACATTCGGGCCACCGGGTTGGGCTACTCGTCCGCCACCGAGACGCGCGACGGCATCACCAGTCCGGCCACGACCAGGGCGAGCGACGTGCACGCCACGACGACGAAGACCGTGTGCAGCGCGGGGTCCAGGATGCCGACCGGCAGGGCGTCCAGGTTGACGTCGCCGGCATGGTGCCCACCGCCGAGTCGCGATGCGACGACACCGTTCGCGACGGCCCCGAAGACGGCCACCCCCACCGCGCTTCCGAGCGACCGGGCGAACACGTTGGTGCCGGTGGCGACGCCACGGTCGCGCCACCCCACGGCGGACTGGGCGGCGACGATGCTGGGACTGGCGACGTACCCGAGGCCGAGGCCGAGGACCAGGCAGCCGATGGCCAGCACCCACACCGGGCTGTCGGGACCGACGCTGGCGATGATTCCGGTGCCGATGAGGCCGAACCCGGCGCCCGCGAGCAGGCAGGGCCGGTAGCCCCAGCGCAGGTAGAAGCGGCCGGCGGTGCTCGCGGCGATGGGCCAGCCGATGGCCAGGGCCGCCACGGCGAGGCCGGCCACCACGGCACCGGCACCCAGCACCCGTTGCGCGTAGACGGGGACGTACGACGTCACGCCGAGCATCACCATGCCGACCACGAACGCGCCGACGGTCGCGGCATTGAGGACCCGGTTGTTGAAGATCCACAGCGGCAGCACGGGGTCCGGGACGCGACGCTCGACGGCGACGAACGCCACCAGGAGTACGGCGGCCGCCGCGAAGATGCCGACGCCGAGCGGGGACCACCAGGCCCACCGGATGCCGCCCTCGAGCAGGCCGAGCAGCAGCAACAGCGCGGCGCCCGCCAACAGGGCGGCACCACCGACGTCGATCGATCGCCGTTCCGCGCGGGCGTCGTGCGCCGCGGTCTCGTGGAAGCTGCGGAGCAGGACGACCGCGGCCACGGCACCGAGCGGGACGTTGACCCAGAAGATCCAGCGCCACGACGCCTGTTCGGACAGCAGTCCGCCGAGCGTCGGTCCGACGACCGCGGACGTCGCCCACACGCCGGCGACATAGCTCTGCGCGACGGCGCGCTCGGCGACGGAGTAGATGTCACCCATGATCGTCATGCCGGCCGGCTGGATGGCGCCCGCACCCAGGCCCTGCACGCCGCGGAACACGATCAACGCGGTCATGCTCCAGGAGAGCGCGCACAGCACCGACCCGAGGACGAACAGCCCGATCCCGAAGAGCATCAGCGGCTTGCGGCCGAAGACGTCGGCGAGCTTGCCGTAGATCGGCGTGGTCACCGCCTGCGCGAGGAGGTACGTCGAGAACAGCCACGGGAACTGCGTGAAGCCACCCAGGTCGTCGACGATCGACGGCACCGCCGTGGCCAGGATCGTGGTGTCGATGGCGACCAGCGCGGTGCTCAGCATCACCGCGCCGAGGATCGGACCCCGGTCACTGCGCAGTCCCACGCTGGCCCTGGACGCGGTCGCGGGCGCAGAGGTGGTCACGTCCTTGGGCAACCCGCGGTCGTCGTACGGCATTCCCGACTAGTTCAGGCTCTCCTCGGCCTTGTCGAGGAAGGCCTGGAGGTCGAAGACGTCGGCGGCCGGCGGCACCTTGATCTCGGCCTCCTTGTCGAAGTCGGAGAACTCGAAGAAGTCGACGTCGCTCTCCTCGAT
Organism: Nocardioides sp. CPCC 206348; assembly: GCF_048654705.1. Classification (NCBI taxonomy): domain Bacteria; kingdom Bacillati; phylum Actinomycetota; class Actinomycetes; order Propionibacteriales; family Nocardioidaceae; genus Nocardioides; species Nocardioides sp. CPCC 206348. The sequence continues at coordinate 20,169 of NZ_JBMCZA010000114.1, read as the reverse complement.
GCGCAGCAGGTAGTGCGGTTCGCCCAGCCGGACGTAGAGCACCTCGCGCTGCGAGCCCTCGACCTGCTCGATCTTGACGGCGTCGTCGCCGCCGACCTCCTCTTGGCCCAGGCTGGTCGCGGTGGCGCCCTCGCGGCCGTCGCGCTCCAGGAACTCGTCGAGGTCGCAGAAGGCGTCGGTCGTCTCGAGCAGGCTGTTCTCGAGCACCCACCGGTCCCCGATGACGGGAAGCACCAGCGCCGCCGTGCCGTCGCCGCTCGCGGAGTTCCAGAACTTCGCATCGGCGCGGAGGTAGATGTTGTCGTCCACCCGCAGGATCTCGGCCACGCCGCCGGACGACTCCTTCATCGTGCCCTTGCAGTCACCGCGGCTGGTCGCCGTGACGTCCACCTCGACGGGCGAGCCGTCGTCGTCGAACTGGCCGCGGATCCGCGCCGTCTCGAGGACCACCATGTCCTTCTCGGAGGCCTGCAGGATCTCCTTGGGGTCGAGTGCGAGGAAGGACGCCCCTTCCGTCGGGTCGTCCCCGTCGTCGCCGCCGGTGAGCAGGGCGGCACCGATGCCCGTGCCGAGCGCGACCACGGCAGCCACCCCACCCAGGACCCACCACTTCTTCGAGGAGGTACGACGTCCGGTGGGCGTCGCGGCAAGGAACGCCGGCGGCGGCGGATTCGCAGCGGCCGGCACGAACGC
>NZ_JBMCZA010000114.1:7260-19406 GCF_048654705.1 Nocardioides sp. CPCC 206348 | reverse complement strand
GTCGGCCGGATCGGCCGCATCGCCGTACTCCCCTTGGCCTCGGGCACGGCCGCACCGGGAGTGATCGGGAGCCGGAGCGCCGCGTGCAGGTCGGCGCTCATCTCGCTGGCCGACTGGTAGCGGTCGGCGGCGTCCTTGGCCATCGCGGTGCGCAGGATCCGGTTGGTGGCGTTGACCATCGGGCTGCTGCCCGACAGCTGCGGGACCGGGTGGCTCACGTGGGCGGCGACGAGCTGGTACTCGGACGTGCCCTGGAAGGGCGGGGAACCGGTCAGGGCGACCCAGAGCAGGCAGCCGAGGGCGTAGATGTCGGTGGACGCGCTGGCCTTGGCGCCGCCATGGAGCTCGGGGGCCATGTAGGACGGGGTGCCGACGGCCGACGCGCTGAACCGGGTGGCGTCGGCGTTCATCTTGCGGGCGATGCCGAAGTCGGCGAGGTAGGCCCGGACCGAGCCGGGCCGACGCCGTACCAGCACGTTGCCGGGCTTGATGTCACGGTGGACCAAGCCGGCCTCGTGGGCGTCGGCGAGGCCGCTGGTGACCTGCTCGATGATCTCGAGCGCCTCGACCAGGCTGGGCGTCCCGTGGGTGCGGATCAGGTGTCCCAGGTCGCCGCCCGGGATGAGCTGGCTCGCGATGTAGAGGTAGCCGTCCTCCTCGCCGTGGGCGTAGACCGCCACGACGTGGGCGGACTCGAGGGACGCCTGCGAGCGGGCCTCTCGCGTGAACCGTTCGCGGAACTCCGGGTCGTGCGCGAACAGTGGCGCGATCACCTTCAGGGCGACCTCGCGACCGAGGTTCTCCTCCATGGCGCGGTAGACCACGCCCATCCCGCCCTGCCCCAGCTGCTCGAGGATCCGGAAGCGACCGATGCGCGACCCCGCGACCGGGTCGCCGGAGCCAGGACCGGAGCCGGAGGGGGAGGACACATCGTCTGTTCTACCCGACGGACGTGCCCGGGACGTGACGCGGTGGTGACGCGGGCGGTCAGTGCCGCGCTCCGACTGCTCTGGAAATCCCCCCAGGGTTGTCCCCAGAACCACCGACGGTGTGGTCATGGAGCGCGGCACTTCCGTGTTGCTGGGCCGCTCCCCCACGGCGCGACCCGTGCGAATTGTCTCGCCTCCGCGAGGCCGCCGACACCCGCGATTCCGAGGACAGGTCCGCAATCGGGAGTCGGGGGGTCACCAATGGGCCTAGCATCCGGCCATGAGGCGCGGGCGGTCCGAAGGACGTTCCTTCGCCGCGTCCGTCGAACGTGGCCTCCTCCTGGCGATCGGCCTGGTGATCCTGGCCAAGACCCTCGTCTGGGCCGGCCAGTTCGCCCTCCGGCCGTCGTACGACGGCGAGGAGCTGACGTTCGCGCTCGTCGTGGTCTGCTCGGTCGGTCTCGCCGGGATCGACTGCCTCCGTGGCCGCGTGTCCTCGGTGGACGTCGTGCTGTGCACGATCGCGATGGTCGCGGGATCGTTGATGCCGCGCGACACGGTGCCGTTGTCGGGGGCTGCGGACTCCCCGATCCTGCACCTGGCAGAGCCGATGCTGATGGTGATCGCGGCCCGGCGACGCGGCCCGGCGGTGGTGATCGTGCTCATCGCCGCACTGTTCGTGGGCCTCCGCTGGGTGACCGGCGCCGAGGACGGGCTCCGCTACGGCCTCCAGGAGGCAGCCCTGGTCGGCGGCACGGCGTTCGGCGCGCTCTTCCTCGTCACCCAGATGCGGCGCGCCTCGGTGCGTGCCGAACGGACCCTCGCGACCCGACGGGTCGTCGAGGCCGAGCGCATGTCGTCGGCCGAGGTGGAGGCGACCTCGTTCCTGCACGACGAGCTGATCCCGACCCTGCTGGCGGTCGCCGGTCTGCCCGGTGACCCGGACACGTGGTCGGCAGCGGCCATCGCCCTGGAGGAGATCGAGGTCCCGGCCGCCGACCAGGGACTCGGCGACCTGGTCACCGACATCCGCACGGTGGCCGTCCGGGAGCACCTCGAGGCGCGGTTCGTGGTGCGCGGGCGGCGCCGGCGCCTGCCCGACGTCGTCCAGGACGCCCTGGTGGGCGCGGCGACCGAGGCGCTGCGCAACGTCGCCCGCCACAGTGGGCAGCGCCGCGTGCACGTGACCGTCGTACGACGACTGGGCTCGATCCGCGTCGTGATCGCCGACCCCGGCGAGGGCTTCGTGGCCGAGCACGGCGTGGGCCTGCGCGTCGCCGTGGCTGGTCGCGTGTCCGCGGTGGGCGGCACGACCCACGTCGACAGCGTTCCCGGTTCAGGGACCACCGTGACCCTGCTGTGGCGCTATCGCCGTCTCGCGCGGCTGGTCGGGATGTCGCCCGACCACGACCCGGTGATCCGGGCCGTGGTCCAGGACCCGGGCCGGGTGGCACTCCGGGCCACGGCCGTCCTCGCCGCCGGATACATCGCGACGGCCGCACTGCTGACGCTCGACAACCCGATCCAGCCGGAGTCGTACCTGGGCGCCACCGCCATCGCCGCGCTGGTGGTCCTCCTCACCGCAGCGATGACCCGGGGGCCACTGACACCGGCCCATCTCGTGCTGGCGGCCGTGGTCCCGCCGCTGGTCCTGGCCACGGCCCTGCCCTCGGTGCCCGCGGCGGGTCTCGGCGGCGCCCAGTCGTGGCTGATCGAGTTCAGTGCGTTGCCGGCGCTCGCGGTGGCCTGGGTCCTGTCGCGGCGGATGACCCTGCTGCTCCTGGTGCCGAATGCGGTCGTGATCACCGTGGTCGCGCTCCGGATGCACCTTCCCGCCAGCGACCTCCCGCACCTGCTGGTCGTGCAGCCGCTCAACGCGCTGTTCGTCGGGATCGTCGTCTCGGTGTGCCGCCGGGCCGGAAGCATGGTCACCCACCGGGACGTGCCCCAGGCCTCCGACCGCCGGGTCGCACTCGAGGGCCTGCTCGGCAACTTCCTCAAGCCCGTGCAGGAGATCCTGCTCCGAGGGGCGCTCGGCCAGCTGACCAGCGCCGAGTCGTCACGGGCTGCCCTGCTGGCCCACGCAGCGCGGGACTGCCTCTACCTGCCCGGCACCGAGCACGCGGACCTGCGCGCCGAGCTCACCGCGCTGCGCGCCACCGGCGCCCAGGTGGAGAGCCGGATGACCGAGTACCCCGCGGCCACGCGCACGCTGGCGTCGGCGCTCCGGGCCCTCGTCGGCACCAGCGCCGTCCAGGTGACGATCTCCGGCACCGTCGACGAGTCGTCGGTCGTCGTGGTGCCCGGCCTCGGGGTCGACGCCGCCGCCCGGGTCACCCGCACGCTGCCCATCTCGTGGCAGGCGCGAGCAGAACCGGAGGCCCTGGTGCTGACGGGACCACCGGACCTCGCCTCGGTCATTCGTCGAGGTGGCCGTCGGCTCGTGCGCGACTGATCAGCCCGTGCACGTTGCCCGGGTCGACGCCGCCCGAGCGGTAGGCCCGGGCCGCGCGGAACAGGTGCTCCCGCACGGTGACCTCGCTGATCCCGAGGTCGCGGGCCACCAGCCGGTACGGCAGGCCGGTGCTCACGGCCCGGAGGATCTCGATCTGGCGGTGCGACAGGTGCGCACCGAGGCTGTCGTCGGTCAGCAGCATCGCGGCGAGCTGACCGGAGCACGCGAGCTCGCCGGCCACGGCGTCGCGGATGGCCTGGGCGATCGTCTGGATCGGGTCCACCTTGAGCACCAGCCCGGCGGCGCCGGCCTGGATGGCCCGGCGGACCGGCATCGGCCGCTCCTCCGCGGTGAACAGCAGGACCACGATGTCCCGCGCGACGAGCGCGGCGACCGACTCCTCGGCGACCGGCTGGCCCGGGATGTGCAGGTCCAGGAGGACGACGTCGAGCCCCTCGGGGGTGTCCGCGAGGAGCTCGTCCACCGAGCCGGCGATCGAGACCAGCGCCATGTCCGGAGCATGCTTCGCCAGTGCGGCACCCACACCAGCGAGCACCACAGGATGGTTGTCGATCGCTCCGACGCGGATCACTGCGGACACCCAGCCAGTATGGCCAGCACCCCCGGCGCTCCGGGGCAAAACGTCAGACCCCGACAGGTTCCTTGTCCGAGGCGGCGGTGCCGCCGTCGGGGTGCGGGAGGTCGTCGTACTCCTCACGGAAGCCGTAGCGCTGCCACCAGCGGGCCATCGGAGCGGGCGCCCACCAGTTCCAGCGACCGAGCAGCTTCATCGTCGCCGGCACCAGCAGGGCCCGTACGACGGTGGCGTCGACCAGGATCGCGACCAGCATCCCGATGCCCATCATCTTCATGAAGACGACGCCGCTGAGGCTGAAGGCGCCGATGACGACGGCGAGCAGCAGGGCGGCGCTGGTGATGATCCGGCCGGTCTTCTGCACGCCGGTCTGGACGGCGAGGTCGTTGTCACCGGTCGCGTCCCACTGCTCGCGGACCCGCGAGAGCAGGAACACCTCGTAGTCCATCGACAGGCCGAACAGCACCGCGAGCATCACGATCGGGTTGGTCAGGTCGAGGAAGCCCTGCGGCGTGAAGCCGAGCAGGCCGGACAGGTGTCCGTCGCTGAAGATCCACGTCACCACACCGAACGAGGCGGTGATCGAGAACGCGTTCATCAGCACGGCCTTGAGCGGCAGCACCAGCGAGCCGAACGCGAGGAACAGGAGCAGCAGCATGACCCCGATGACGATCCCGCCCATGAGTGGCAGGTGGTTGCCGACGGACTCGGCCAGGTCGACCGTGTCGGCGGTCAGCCCGCCCACGAGTGCCTCCGAGCCGTCGGGGCTGTCGACCTCCCGGAGGTCGCGGATGACCTGCTGCGACTCCTCGGTCTGGCTGTTGCCCTGCCAGGTGACGCGCAGCAGGGTCGTGTCGCCCTCGGAGACCACCGGCCGGACATCGGTCACGCCCGCGACGTCCCGCTCGATCGCGCTCTCGTACGACGCCACGCCGGCCTCGTCGGTACCGCGCAGCAGCACGTTGGCGGTCGACCGCTCCTCGCCGAACTCGGTGTTGAGCCGCTCCGCCGCCTCGTGGGACGGGGTGTCCGCGGGGAGCACGCGGTAGTCGACGCTGCCCCACTTCACTCCGAGGAACGGTGAGGCGACGGCCAGCAGCACGACGGTGACGGCGGTCGCGACGATGATCGGGCGACGCATCACGGCGCGCGCCAGGCGGGCCCAGGCACCGGTGTCGGACTCGTTCGGCGTGGAGCGCTGCAGGAACGGGATCCGCACGGAGTCGATCCGGGTGCCGAGCACCGCCAATGCGGCCGGCAGGACGGTCAGCGCGGCGACCATCGCGATCAGCACGGCCGCGATGCCGCCGTACCCGATCGACTTGAGGAAGGTCTGCGGGAACACGAGCAGCGAGCTCATGGCCGCTGCGACGGTGAGGGCGGAGAAGGCGACGGTGCGGCCCGCGGTCGCCATCGTGCGGAGCAGGGCGCGCCGTGTGTCATCGGGGGTCTTCGCGATCTCCTCCCGGAACCGGGAGACCACGAAGAGGGCATAGTCGATGGCCAGGCCCATGCCGAGCAGGGTGATGATGTTGGGCGCGAAGATCGAGACCTCGACGAGCTCGTTGAGCCCGGCGATCGTGGCACGGGCACCGACCACCGCGATGACGCCGACCAGCACGGGCATCAGGGCCGCGATGACGCTGCGGAAGATGATGAGCGACAGGATCAGCACGATCGGCAGGGAGACGATCTCGGCCCGGAGCAGGTCGTTCTTCGTCTCCTCATTGACGTCGTTGTAGACGGCGTACGGGCCGGCGATCCCGGTCTCGAGCGAGCTCTCCTTGATGATCGGCTTCAACGCCTTGGACGCGTCCAGGAAGTCGTTCTGGGTGTCGCCGGCCAACGAGACGTAGACCGCGGTCGCGTGGCCGTCCTCGCTCAGCATCGCGGGGTCCTGGACGTCGTAGTAGGTGATGTCGGAGACGGCGACGTCCTCCGGGACCGTCGCGAGCGTCCGCTCGACCTCGGCCTGGAAGGCGGGGTCGGTGGCCAGCTCGTCCTCACTGGAGAAGATCACGATCGCGTCGATCGACTGGTTGCCGAAGGTCTCGCGCTCGAGCGCGAGCTCACGTGACGACTGTGATGCCGGGTCGTCGAAGCCACCGGAGGCCAGCTTGTCCTCCAGGCCGACGCCAGCGATCGCGGCAGCGGCCGTGATGCCGAGCCCGACGAGCAGGATCACCACCGCGCGCCGTACGACCAGGGCGCCCCATCGCTCGATCATTCCGACTCCTTCGCACCACGTCCGGGAAACCTTCTGTGACAACCAGTCAGTTTCGTTAACACTGTTCACGGTAAACGGTGTAAACTGATCCCGTCAAGTGTTCGACACCCCCATCTCGAGGAGCCCCGTGCCGCAGATCCGCGTCCCCGTCACGCGCCGTGAACGCCAACGCGAGGCGACGTACGACGAGATCGTGGCCGCCGCAGAAGAGCTCCTCGACGAGGGCGCCGACCTCTCCCTGCGCGCCGTGGCAGCGAAGATGGGACTGACCGCACCGGCCCTCTACCGCTACGTCGCGAGCTACCAGGAGCTCGTCGACCTGGTGGCGTTCGAGCTCGACAAGGCCGCAACCGCCCAGTGGGTCGAAGCGACCGAGCGCCACCCGGCCGACGACCCGGCTGCGCGACTCGTGGTCGCCGCCGTGTGCTTCCGGAACTGGGCGCTGGGCAAGCCGCGCCAGTTCGCGCTCATCTTCGCGAACCCGATCGCCGCCGGCGACACCGACCGCCGTGAGCTGCTCACGGTCTCCACGTCCGGCCACTTCTTCACCGACCTGATCTGGCAGGTCTGGGAGCTCTACCAGTTCCCGTTCCCGGCGCTGGACGACCTCGACCCGGTCGTTCGCGAAGCGGTGCTCGATCCGCTGATCCCGGCGAAGTCCGAGCACATCCCGCTCGAGGACCGTGGCCTCATGTGGGTCTACATGCGCGCGTGGTCAGCGCTGTACGGCGTCGTCACCCTCGAGTCGACCGGTCACTGCGACCCCCGCGTCATCGCGTCCGGCCAGCTCTTCCGCGCCACGGTGCTCGACTGGCTCGGGCCGCTCGGGCTCGCGGCCGAACGCGACCGGCTGACGAAGATCCTCGACGAGGAGCTCGCCACGGCCCGCCGGGGCGACACGCCCTAGGACCAGAGCATCTCGCGCACCCACACCGGGACCAGTTCTCCGGCGCGGCCCTGGCGGGACTCGTGGAAGAAGTGGCTGCCCTCGCTCGGGTCGAGGTTGAGCTCGAGCGTGTGGGCCCCGTGGCGCCGGGCGTGCTGGACGAAGCCGGCAGCGGGATAGACCGCACCGGAGGTGCCGATCGACACGAAGTGCGTCGCCTCGGCGAGTGCATCGGTGATCCGGTCCATCTCGTAGGGCATCTCGCCGAACCAGACGACGTCCGGTCGCAGGTCGTGCGCACCGCAGCCCGGGCACGCCGGCTCGTCGAGCAGCGTGCCCTCCCAGGGCGAGACGACCTGGCACGAGCGGCACAGCGCCTTGAGCAGCTCGCCGTGCATGTGGATCACGTTGCGCGAGCCGGCCCGCTCGTGGAGGTCGTCGATGTTCTGCGTGACGACGAGGAGCGCATCGCCGAGGGATGCCTCGAGCTCGGCCAGCGCGACGTGTGCCGGGTTGGGCTCGACCGTCTTGAGCGAGGCCCGCCGGTCGTCGTAGAAACGCTGGACGGTGGCACGGTCGGCCTCGAAGCCCTCCGGTGTCGCGACGTCCTCGACGCGGTGGCCCTCCCAGAGGCCGTCGGCGTCACGGAACGTCGGCACGCCGCTCTCCGCGGAGATGCCGGCACCGGTGAGGACGACGATCTGGGGCACGCACGGGAGGCTACCTGCCGTCGAGGTGACCGTCGTCACCCGTCCGCGGATGCCCCGGACACGGCCGGGTACTGGCCGGACATGAGCCACCTCGCCCGCTACCTGCGGACCCACCTCGCCGGATCGACCGCGGGCGTCCACCTCTTCGACCGCGCGGCCGGTGAGCACGCGGAGCCCGCCGCCTCCGTCATCAGGCGCATCCATGGCGAGCTGGTCGAGGAACGGGTCGCGCTGCGCACGATGATGTCCGCGGTCGGCGTCCACGAGAACCCTGTGCTCAACCTCGTGGCCGGCGCAGGCGAGCGACTCGGCCGGCTCAAGCCCAACGGCAGCCTCCTGCACCGCACTGCCATGACCGATCTCGTCGAGCTCGAGACCATGAGCATCGCCCTGGCCGGGAAGCTGAACGGTTGGGAGTCGATGCTGACGATCGTCGACGACCAGCCGCAGTGGAGCCGCGACGAGCTCGAGCGGCTGGCCCAACAGGCACGCGACCAGCGCGACGCCGTACGGCAGCTGCACGCCGAGGCAGCCGCCCGCGCCCTGGGTTCCGGCCGGGACGACTGATCCGGTCCTGCCGATCAGGGTTGGGCAGCGAGGTTCCGCACGGCCCGCCGGATCACGTCGGCGTAGATTCCCCCACCCCGCGGTCCCGGGTGGATGCCGTCGGCGAAGTCGGAGACCCGGCGGGACGCGGAACGCCAGTCGGCCAGGGCACACCCGGGGTGCGCGGCCACGAAGGCGCGCACGCTCTGGTTGTAGGGCCGTACCCACGGCCGCGGCGCGTGGGCGGTGACGAAGACGAAGCGATGGCCCGGGCCGGCGGCGTCAACGATCTGGGGGAAGGTGCCCCGCGGCGCGGCGCCATTGGCGCCGAGCGCGATCACGACGTACTTCCGCAGCCGGCCCGCCTCACGCAAGCGCTTCACCTGGTCCACGACGTCCCAGACCTGGGCACCCACCTTGGCGCGGATCGAGATCCCGGCGAGGTCCTTGAGCAGGGCGGGCGCGCTGGCCACCGCGACCGAGTCCCCGAAGAGAGTGATCTGCTGGCCCAGGGGGACGTCCTTGACCGGCGCCGGGACCTGGACACCGGGCGCGGGTTCGGCAGGCCTGGTGACGGAGGGATCCTCGCTGGCGAGGTCCGTCTGCTGGCTGCGGAGAATGGCGTCCGCACCGGCCGCGATGCTGTCCTCGGCGACGCTCTTCCTGGGCGAGTCCACCACCGCGTGGAGACCGATCGCCACCACGACCGTGACCATCATCGCCGGCACCAACCACCGGTCGGGACGCTCCGGCCAGGCGATCCGGATGCCCCGCAGGACCGGCTTCTCGACGTACTTCCAGCTCAGGCTGGCGAGCAGCACCGACGTCGCCAGGACCATCAGGCCGCGCATCGCCAGGCCCGGGCCGGAGGACGTCACCCAACGCTCGGAGAAGAACACGACGACGGGCCAGTGCCACAGGTAGAGCCCGTAGCTGCGTTCGCCGAGCCACACGAGGGGTGCCAGCGGAAGTGCCTTCGCGACCCGTTGGTGGTCCACCGAGTCCAGCACGACGATCAGCACGCCGGTCATCGCGGCGATCGCCGCGATCCCGCCGCGGTAGGCGAAGGCGCCGGTGTCGCTCATCGAAGCGAACGCGACCAGCAGCAGCGCGAGTCCCAGCGGGACCGAGACCCTCGCGGCCGCTGCGCGACGGCCCTCGAGCCGGGTCGACACGAACCGTACGAAGGGGCCACCCGCGAGGGCGGCCAGTGCGCCGAGGACCAGGGAGAAGCCGTGGGTGTCGGTCCCGAAGTACAAGCGGCTCGGATCGACCGAGCCCGAGTATCCGACCGCCATCGCGACGACGCTCGCCACTGCAAGGCCCGCCACCACCATCCAGCGCAGGCGGTCGCGACGGACGAACCGCACCAACAGCAGCAGGAGCAGCGGCCAGAGCAGGTAGAACTGCTCCTCGATGGCGAGGGACCACAGGTGCTGGAAGATCGGCGGGTTCAGGCTGACGAAGTAGGACTCCCCGGTACCGATCTGGTGCCAGTTGGTCGTGAAGGTCAGGCCGCTGGCCACCTGCTCCCGCAGGCGCACCGCGCTCGGCCCTCCGAGGACGCCCGCGACGGCGCAGGAGACCGTCACCATCACCAGCAGCGCCGGCAGGATCCGGCGGGCCCGGCGGGCCCAGAACCGCCGGAAGGTCCCGGCACGTGAGGCCCCGAGGTCGGCCGACAACCCCACGGTGATCAGGTAGCCCGAGATCACGAAGAAGACGTCGACGCCGAGGAATCCGCCCGGCAGGGCGCCCGGCCAGATGTGATAGCCGATGACCCCGCTGACGGCGATCCCCCGCAGGGCGTCGAGGAGCAGGTTGCGCTCCCTGGCCACGGCGTCGGTCGTCGCAAGGGGGGCATTCATGACAGGGATCAGCCTACGTACCGAGGGGCCCGGATCCAGCACCGAGGCGGCGGTTTGCTCGGTCACACCAGCTGGTCACACCAACTGGTCGTGGACCCGGCCTGTCCTCCGGGTCCACGACCGCCCTCCAGCCTGCCGGCCTGTCAGCCCGCCGGGTTGCGGCGGCGCAGGGAGGAGTCGTCGAGCGCCGGCGAGGAGTACCCCGCGTCGCGGCTCGAGAGGTTCGTGCCGGGCGGCACGATCTTGTCGATCTCGTCGAGGATGTCGCGGCCCAGCCGGACCTCGGCGGCGCCGAGCTGTCCCTCGAGCTGCTCGAGCGTGCGCGGCCCGATGATCGCCGACGTGATCGCCGGGTGCTCCAGGAGGAAGGCCAGGGCCAGGTGGATCAACGGGATCCCGGCCTGGTCGGCCAGCACCGTCAGTGCCTCGACGGCTTCCAGCTTGGCGCGGTTGTCGGGGTTGTCGATCTCGAAGCGACCCGGCTGACGGCCCGCCCGGCTCGACTCCGGCTGCGCGCCGTCGAGGCGGTACTTGCCGGTCAGCCAGCCACCGGCCAGCGGACTCCACGGGATCACCGCGAGGTCGTACTTCCCGGCCACCGGCAGGACCTCACGCTCGACGCCCCGTGCCAGCAGCGAGTACGGCGGCTGTTCGCTCACCGGACGCTCGCGACCGCGCTTCTCCGCGATCCACTGGCCCTCGACGATCTGCGACGGCTGGAAGGTCGAGGTCCCGATGTAGCGGATCTTGCCCTGGTGCACGAGGTCGGACAGCGCGCCGAGGGTCTCGTCGAAGTCGGTGTCGTCCTCGGGGCGGTGCACCTGGTACAGGTCGATGTGGTCGGTCTGCAGCCGGCGCAGGCTGTTCTCGACCTCACGGATGATCCAGCGCCGCGAGTTGCCGAACTGGTTGACCTCGGTGCCGATCTGGCCGTGGAACTTGGTGGCGAGGACCACGTCGTCACGACGGCCCACGAGGGCCTTGCCGACGATCTCCTCCGACTCGCCCTGGCTGTAGACGTCGGCGGTGTCGACGAGGTTGATGCCGGCATCGAGCGCGCGGTGGATGACCCGGATGCTGTCGTCGTGGTCGCGGTTGCCGCGCTCGCCGAACATCATCGTGCCGAGTGCCAGCGAGCTGACCTTGACGCCGGTGCGCCCGAAGGCGCGGTAGGGGATGGTCACAGGACTTCCTTCTCTCTTCGTTTCTCAGGAACGGGTGGTGCTGTCAGCGAGGTCGTCGATGCTGGCCGCGTTGCCGGTCGACGTGAACGCGTCCCACAGGCGGCGATAGGTCCCGTCGACGCCGAGCAGCTCGTCGTGGGTGCCGACCTCCGCGACCCCGCCGTTGCTCATCACGACCACCCGGTCCGCCCGGGCGGCGGTCGTGAGCCGGTGCGCCACCACCAACGTCGTACGACGCCGGGTGAGTGCTTCGGTGGCGGCCGTGACGCGTCGCTCGGTGGCCAGGTCCAGCGAGGCGGTCGCCTCGTCGAGCAGCAGGATGTCGGGATCCACGAGCTCGGCCCGCGCGAGTGCGAGCAGCTGCCGCTGGCCGGCGGACAACGAGCGCCCGCGCTCCCCGACCTCGGTGCAGTACCCGTGTGCCAGGCCGGCCACCATCTCGTGCGCACCGACCGCCCGGGAGGCCGCCTCGACCTCGGCGTCGGTGGCGTCGGGGCGCCCGTAGGCGATGGCGTCGCGCACCGTCCCGCTGAACAGGTAGGCCTCCTGCGGGACGACGCCGAGACGCGCGCGGAAGGCAGCGAGGTCGAGCGAACGCAGGTCGTGGCCGTCGATGCGCACCGAGCCCCGCGTGGGGTCGTAGAACCGGGCGAGCAGCTTGAGGACCGTCGACTTCCCGGCGCCCGTGGTGCCCACGAGCGCGACGGTCTCCCCGGCCGGGATCCGCAGCGAGATCCCGTCCAGGA
>NZ_JBMCZA010000114.1:4247-7229 GCF_048654705.1 Nocardioides sp. CPCC 206348 | reverse complement strand
CTGTAGGCGAATCCGACGTCGTGGAGTTCGATCTCGCCCCGCAGCTCCCCGACCGGCAGGGCGTCGGCTGCCTGGGGCGTGCCGGTGTCCGTGCGCATCAGCGTGCGCAGCCGGGCCATGCCGACGACGGCCTGCTGGTAGCCGTCGAAGACCTGCGAGAGCTGCTGGACGGGAGCGAAGAAGAGCTCGACGTACAGCAGGAACGCGATCAGTGTCCCGGCGCTGAGCTCGCCCGCCTGGACCTGCCGCGCGCCGATCACCAGGACCGCCGCGGTGGAGAGGGTGCCGAGGAACTCCACGAACGGGAAGAAGATCGCCATCAACCGCTGGGCGTGGAGCCGGGAGTCCCGGAATGCCCAGGCCAGTCGGGCGAACTGCTCCTCGTTGTGCGCCTCGCGCCCGAACGCCTGGGTGACCCGGATCAGGCCGACGTTCTCCTGCAGGTAGGCGTTGACGGCCGACACCCGCTCGCGGGCGTCAAGGTACGCCGGCACCGACCGCGCCCGGAACAGGGCGGTCGACAGGACGAGGATCGGGAGCACCGCGAGCAGTACGACGGCCAGCCCGGCGTCGATCACCAGCAGGGCGACGAGCACGCCGAGGATGGTCAGGATGCTCACCACGAAGGTGACCAGGCCGGTCTGCAGGAAGCTCGAGAGCGCGTCCACGTCCGTGGTCATCCGGGTCATGATCCGGCCGCCGAGCTCGCGTTCGTAGTAGTCGAGCCCCAGCCGCTGCAGCTGCGCGTAGGTCTTGACCCGCAACGTGTAGAGCAGCCGCTCGCCGGTGCGTCCGGTGACCCGGACCTGCGCGACGTTGACGCCCCAGTTGCCCACGACGACCGCGCCCGCGAGCGCGGCGATGACGAGGAGCGCACCCAGCGATCCGGTCGCCACACCGTCATCGACGCCGTGGCGCACGAGCACCGGTACGGCGATCTGGGCGAGGGCATCGACGGCGACGAGCAGCAGTCCCAGGACCAACGGGCGCCGCAAGGGACCGATCAGGGACCGGAGCCCGAAGTCCCGATCAGCCGCGCGGGCCTGTTCGTCGGGGATGTCCGGGTCGGCGTCGACCAGCGGCAGCGCCTCGAGCTGGGCGATCATCTCGGCGGTCGGCGGCGCCGAGCCCAGGATCCCGCCACCCGGCGCCTGTGCGCGGCCCGGCCCGGAGGTCGCCGCCGCCGTTGCGTAGGCAGCAGCGACCCGCGCCCCGACCTCGGCGTTCGGATGCGTGTCCGGGCGCGGTTGCCACAGGTGGTCGGTGACCCCGCGCGGCCGATGTGGTTCGGCCGCGACCTTGGCGTCCAGGCCCACCTCATCCGGCTGTTCCTCGCTCGACAGCAGGGACCGGAAGTGCGCGTTGCGCTGTTCGAGCTCGACAGCAGTGCCGCTGTCGACGATCCGCCCGTGCTCGAGTACGACGATGCGGTCGGCCAGCTCCAGCGTGGAGGCCCGGTGCGCGATGATCAGCGTGGTCCGTGCCGTGGCGCCCCCGAGGGTGGCGTGCAGCCCCTCGTGGATGGCCGCCTCGACCTGGGCGTCGATCGCCGAGGTGGCGTCGTCGAGGACGAGCACGGCCGGGTCCCGCAGGATCGCCCGGGCGAGGGCGATCCGCTGGCGCTGACCGCCCGAGAGGGTCAGCCCCTGTTCGCCGATGACGGAGTCGTAGCCCCTGGGGAGCCGGCCGATGAACTCGTCGGCCTGGGCGATCCGCGCGGCCGCCTGCACCCGTTCGAACGAGGCGTCCGGGTCGCCGTACGCGATGTTGGCGCGCACGGTGTCGGAGAGCAGGTGGCTCTCCTCGAAGACGAAGCCGATCGCCGAGCGCAGCGAGGCCAGCTGGAGGTGCCGGATGTCGGTGTCCCCGACGAGGACGGTTCCGGCGGCCGGGTCGTAGAACCGCGGCAGCAGCGATGCGGCGGTCGACTTGCCCGATCCGGCGGACCCGACGATGGCGACCGTCTCCCCCGGCTCCACGCGCAGCGAGAAGTCGTCGAGGAGGACCTTGTCGCCGTGGCCGAACGTGACTCCCCGCCACTCGAGCGCGAGCGGTCCCTGCGCAACGGGCCGGGCATCCGCGGCATCGACGATGCCCGGGTCGGCGTCGATCAGCTCGAAGACCCGCACCACACCGGCCCGGGCCTGCTGCCAGACGGTGAGCAGGGTCGCGACCTGGCGCACCGGCGTGACGAACGAGCCGAGATAGGCAGTGAACGCGACGAAGGTGCCGAGCGTGATGTCGCCGCGCAGGGCGAGCCAGCCACCCAGCGCGAGGACGCCGACCTGGCCGAGCGCAGGCACCGCCTGCAGGGCCGGGTTGTAGCGACTGGTCAGCTGGGCGACCCGCACCCGTGAGGAGAACAGCCGCCGGGCGCGGTCCTCGAGGTCCTCGAGCTCACGCTGCTCCTGGCCGAACCCCTTCACGACGCGCACGCCCGTCACGGCCGCCTCGACGCCGGAGGCGACCGCGGCCGCCTCCTGCTGCGCGTGCCAGTTCGCCGGGAACAGGTCGCGCCGGCTGGCCAGCGCGATGATCCACAGGGCCGGGCCGACGAGCAGCGCGACCACGGTCAGCAACGGGCTGAGGAACGCCATCACGACCAGCGAGACGATGAACAGCAGCAGGTTCCCGACCATGTTCGGCAGGAACTGCAACAGCTGCTGGAGCAGGGTCACGTCGGAGATCGAGCGCGAGACCACCTCGCCGGTGTGCAGGTCGTCCTGGCTCCGTCCGCCCAGGCGGAGCAGCGAGGACAGGACGTCGTTGCGCAGGTCGTACTGGACGCCGAGCGAGACCTTGCCCGAGCTGATCCGCCGCAGGTAGCTGGCACCGAAGCGGACCGCTCCGACGCCGGCCAGCAGGGCGATCCAGGGGGCGAGGACCAGCGATTCGGGCAGCGCCACCCGGTCGACGACGTGGCGCAGCACCAGCGGCAGGGCCGCGGCGGCCACGGCGGCGACCAGCGCAGCGCCGTACGCC
>NZ_JBMCZA010000114.1:0-4207 GCF_048654705.1 Nocardioides sp. CPCC 206348 | reverse complement strand
AGCCGACGGAGCCAGGCGTTCGGGTCCTGCGCGGGCGGGTCCTGCACGGGCGGAACCGCTGTCACGAGGCGGCCTCCGCGGTGCCGGAGGACAGGAACTGGTTCGACGGTCGCGGCAGGCCGTAGTGCTCCCGCAAGGTCGTACCGGTGTAGTCGGTGCGGAACAGCCCGCGCTCCTGCAGGATCGGCACGACGTCGGAGACGAACACCTCCAGGCCCGAGGGCAGCACCGCCGGCATGATGTTGAAGCCGTCGGCCGCGCCGCTCCTGAACCAGTGCTCGATCGTGTCGGCCACGCGCGCTGGCGTCCCCGTGAACGTGCGGTGGCCGCGGCCACCACCCAGCCGGCCGATCAGCTCGCGCACCGTCAGCTGCTCGCGGCGGGCGAGCTCGACGATCAACGTGTAGCGGCTCTTCGAGCCCTCGATCTGCTCCTCCGGCGGGAGGTCCGCGGGGAGCTGCTGGTCGAACGCCAGCTGCTCGGGCTCGACCCGGAGCAGCGTCGCGAGCTGCTTGCGGGCGTACTCCGGCGCGATCAGCCGGTCCAGCTCCTCCTCGAGCTCGCGGGCCTCGCGATCGGTCGCCCCGATGACGGGGACGATGCCAGGCAGGATCTTGACGTGGTCCGGATCGCGACCGAAGTCCACTGCGCGCTTCTTCACGTCGGCGTAGAAGGCCTGGCCCTCCTCGATCGTCGGCTGCGCGGTGAAGACCGCCTCGGCCCAGCGGGCGGCGAAGTCCTTGCCGTCCTCGCTCGATCCCGCCTGCACGAGCAACGGGTAGCCCTGCGGGCTGCGCGGGACGTTCAGCGCACCCTCGACCTCGAAGTACCGGCCACGGTGGCCGATGGCCCGGACCTTGTCGGCCTCGGCGTGCACGCCGCGCTCCTTGTCGGCGACGATCGCGTCGTCGGCCCACGAGTCCCAGAGCTTCGTGGACACCTCCAGGAACTCCGCGGCCCGCGCATAGCGGTCCTTGTGCAGCGGTTGCCCCTCCAGCCCGAAGTTCCGGGCGGCCGCGTCGCCGGCCGTGGTCACGATGTTCCATCCCGCCCGGCCACCCGAGAGGTGGTCGACCGAGGCGAACCGCCGCGCCAGGTTGTAGGGCTCGTTGTACGACGTCGACGCGGTCGCGATCAGGCCGATCCGGCTGGTGCTGACGCCGAGTGCCGTCAGCAGCACGGTCGGCTCGAGCCGGCCGGACGGGCGCCGGCCGGGGTCACCGAACAGCACCGGGCCGTCGGCGAGGAACAGGGAGTCGAACTTCGCGTCCTCCGCGATCCGCGCGAGCCGCTGGAAGTACGCGAGGTCGAGGTTCGCGTGCGGGTCGGACTCCGGGAGGCGCCAGGACGCCTCGTGGTGGCCGGTGTCGTGGATGAACAGGTTGAAGTGCAGCTGCCGCTGCGACCCGTAGGTTGCGTCGGTGCCCATCAGGCGCTCTCCTCGGACACCTGGTGGACCCGGTTGGCCGGACGGGCGAGGCCGTACCGGTCACGCAGCGTGCTGCCTTCGTACTCGGTGCGGAACAGGTCCCGCTCCTGCAGGATCGGCACCACCTTGTCGACGAACGCCTCGAGGCCCGAGGGCAGCACGGCGGGCATGATGTTGAACCCGTCGGCCGCGCCGTTCTCGAAGTAGTGCTGGATCGTGTCGGCCACCTGCACCGGTGTACCGGTGAAGGTGCGGTGGCCCCGGCCGCCGCCGAGCCGGGCGATCAGCTGGCGCAGCGTGAGGTTCTCGCGCCGGGCGAGGTCCACGATGAGCGTGTAGCGGCTCTTCGCGGTCTCGATCTCGTCCTCCTTCGGGAGCAGGTCGAGCGGCAGCGGCTCGTCGAGCTCGAGGAGCTCCGGGTCGATGTTGAAGCGCTTGGCCAGGTTGCGCTTCTGGTGCTCGGGGTTGATCAGCCGCTCCAGCTGGTCCTCGAGCTCGCGGGCCTCGGCCTCGGTGTCCCCGATGACCGGGACGATGCCGGGCAGGATCTTGATGCTGTCGGGGCTACGGCCGTGCCCGGCGGTGCGCTGCTTGAGGTCGGCGTAGAAGGCCTGCGAGTCCTCCAGGGTCTGCTGCGCCGTGAACACCGCCTCGGCCCAGGTGGCGGCGAGCTCCTTGCCGTCCTCGCTCGACCCGGCCTGCACCAGCAGCGGCCAGCCCTGCGGCGGGCGCGGCGAGTTGAGCGGACCGTCGACCCGGAAGAACCGGCCGCGGTGGTTGATGGCGCGGACCTTGTCCTTGCGCGTGTGGACGGCTCCTTCCTTGTCGGCGATGGTCGCGTCGTCGTCCCAGCTGTCCCACAGCTTGGTGACCACGTCGACGAACTCGTCCGCGCGGTCGTAGCGGTCCTTGTGGAGCGGTACGTCGTCGAGACCGAAGTTGCGGGCGGCCTCGGCACCAGCGGTGGTGACGATGTTCCACCCGACGCGGCCCCCGGACGCGATGTCGACCGAGGCGAACCGGCGGGCCAGGTTGAACGGCTCGTTGTACGACGTCGAGGCCGTCGCGATCAGGCCGATGTGCTCGGTGGCACCGGCGATGGCGGTCAGCAGGACCGTCGGCTCGAGCTTGCCGGGAGGCCGGCGGGCCGGGTCGTTGCCCTGCACCGGGCTGTCGGCGAAGAAGATCGAGTCGAGCTTGCCGCGCTCGGCGATCCGGGCGACCGACTTGTAGTACTCGACGTCCCAGATCGCATACGGGTCGGACTCGGGCAGCCGCCAGGCTGCCTCGTGGTGGCCGACGTCCATGATGAAGGCGTTGAGGTGGAGGTGCTTGCGAGTCATGCGTGGTTCTCCTGGCGGGATGGGGCGGGCAGGTCCTCGATGACGCCGAGGGCGGCCAGCAACTGGGAGCGGTAGGCCTGGAAGGCCGGATGGCTCGGCGGATGTCCCTCGGGAAGGTCGATCCGGAGGTCGAGCGTGAAGCGGCCCTCGTCGATGACCAGGACGCGATCGGCCAGGTGGATGGCCTCGTCGACGTCGTGGGTGACGAGCAGGACTGCGGGATCGTGCCGGCTCAACAGGTCGCGCAGCAGGCCGTGCATCTTGATCCGGGTCAGCGCGTCGAGCGCGCCGAACGGCTCGTCGGCCAGCAGGAGCTGCGGCTCGCTGACCAGCGAGCGGGCCAGCGCGGCGCGCTGCTGCTCGCCGCCGGACAGCTCGTGGGGCCACGCCTTCTCGCGGCCGGCGAGGCCGACCTCGGCCAGCACCTCCCGGCCGCGTTGGCGGGCTGCCCCCCGCTGACCGAGGACCACGTTGTCGAGAATTCGCAGCCAGGGCAGGAGTCTGGAGTCCTGGAAGACCAGGGAGACCCGCTGCGGAGCCCAGAGCTCACCGGAGCCGGCGACGTCGTAGTCGAGGCCGGCGACCGCCCGCAGCAGCGTGGACTTGCCCGAGCCGCTGCGGCCGATCAGGGCGACGAACTCGCCCCGGTTGATGGTGAGGTCGATGCTGTCGAGGATGGTGCGCTCGCCGAAGGAGCGGACCAGGTCGGTGGCCCGGACGGCCACGTCGGTGCCCGTCCGGAGCGCGGGAAGGGTCAGCTGGCCAGGGTACGTCGCCACGACAGCACCCTCCTCTCGAGCAGGCGGACGAGGGAGTCGGACGTGAAGCCGAAGATGCCGTAGACCACGAGGCCGACCAGGATGATGTCGGACTGCGCGTAGAGCTGCGCCTGGGCCATCATGTAGCCGACACCGGAGGTCGCGTTGATGGTCTCCACGACGATCAGCGCCATCCACGAGCCGACCACGGCGAGCCGGAACCCGAGGAAGAAACCGGGCAGCGCGCCGGGGATCAGCACCTTGCGGATGTACTGCAGCTTGCTCAGCCGCAGTGTCTCGGCGAGCTCGACGTACCGGTTGTCGATGCTGACCAGGGCGCCGTAGGTGTTGATGTAGATCGGGATCAGCACGCCGAGCGCGACGACCGCGACCTTGAACTCCTCGCCGATCCCGAGCCACAGGATGAGCAGCGGGATGAGCGCCAGGTTCGGGATCGCGCGCTTGACCTGCAGCGTGCCGTCGACGAAGGCCTCACCGATGCGGGTCAGGCCGCCCACGATGGCGAGGACGACGCCCGCGCTGACACCGAGCGCCAGACCGAGCATGGCCCGGTGCAGGGACGCGAGGACGTTCTCCTGGAGGCGACCGTTCTCGATCAGGGCCCACCCGGTCTTCAGGGCGACGTCGGGACCGGTGAGCAGGCGCGGGTCGAGGAG
>NZ_JBMCZA010000113.1:28388-29923 GCF_048654705.1 Nocardioides sp. CPCC 206348 | reverse complement strand
CTTGCGGCGCAGATCGCCGGCGCGCTCGGGATCGATCGTGACGAGATCCTCGACATCGCCTGGGCCGACAACGGACCCGGATGGGTCGGCGTGCGGCTCGCGTCGGCCGACGTGGTGCTCGCACTGACCCCGGACTTCGCGGCGATGCCGGTCGACGTCGGCGTGGTCGGTCCCTACCCCCAGGGCTCCGAGTGCGCGGTCGAGGTGCGTGCGTTCTGCCCACACGCCGCCGGCACGACCGAGGACCCGGTGACCGGTTCGCTCAATGCGTCGCTCGCGCAGTGGCTCGCGGGCGGCGTGCTCCCGGCGTCGTACACGGCCAGTCAGGGGACGGTCCTGGGGCGCCGCGGACGGGTCCACATCGAGACCGACGAGGCCGGTTCGATCTGGGTCGGCGGCGACACCCTGACCACGATCCTCGGGACTGTCGCACTCTGAGCGCCTTGCCCGACTAACCTGCACCTGTGCGCTCTTACCTCGACCTCGTCCAGCGGATCCTCGACGAAGGCGTGGAGAAGGGCGACCGCACCGGAACCGGCACGCTGAGCGTCTTCGGGCACCAGATGCGGTTCAACCTGGCCGAGGGCTTCCCGATGGTCACCACGAAGAAGATCCACACCCGCTCGGTGTTCGGCGAGCTGCTGTGGTTCCTCCGCGGCGACACCAACGTGAAGTGGCTGCAGGACCGCGGCATCTCGATCTGGGACGAGTGGGCCGACGACAACGGTGACCTCGGACCGGTCTACGGCTACCAATGGCGGTCCTGGCCGACACCGGACGGCGGACACGTCGACCAGATCAAGCAGATCGTCGAGCAGATCCGCCGCGACCCCGACAGCCGCCGGCACATCGTCTCGGCCTGGAACGTCGCCGACATCCCGCAGATGGCGCTCGCCCCCTGCCACACGCTCTTCCAGTTCTACGTCGCTCCCGCGGACGACGGTGGTCCGGCGCGGCTCAGCTGCCAGCTCTACCAGCGTTCGGCCGACGTGTTCCTCGGCGTGCCGTTCAACATCGCGTCGTACGCCCTGCTCACCCACATGGTCGCCCACGTGACCGGCCTGCGCGTCGGGGACTTCGTGCACACCCTCGGCGACGCGCACCTCTACTCCAACCACCTCGACCAGGCCCGGCTCCAGCTCGGCCGGGAGACGCGTGGGCTGCCCACGCTGTGGCTCGACCCCGAGGTCACCGAGCTCGACGCGTTCGACCTCGAGCACATCCGCATCGACGGCTACGACCCGCACCCCGGGATCAAGGCGCCGATCGCGGTATGAGTACCCCAGGAGGCAGGCGCGTCACGATGGTGGCGGCCGTGGCCGAGAACGGTGTGATCGGTTCGGACGCCAACATCCCCTGGCACATCCCGGCGGACTTCGCGCACTTCAAGGCGACGACCACGGGCCACGTGCTCATCATCGGCCGCACCACCCACGAGGGCATCGGCAAGCCGCTGCCCGGCCGTCAGACGATCGTGCTCACCCGCGACCCGAACTGGTCCGCCGAGGGCGTCCGGGTCGCGCACGACCTCCCCG
>NZ_JBMCZA010000113.1:19507-28378 GCF_048654705.1 Nocardioides sp. CPCC 206348 | reverse complement strand
CGTCAGACGATCGTGCTCACCCGCGACCCGAACTGGTCGGCCGAGGGCGTCCGGGTCGCGCACGACCTCCCCAGCGCACTGGCGCTCGCCGACGAGCTGCTCGTCGACAGCCCGCGCGGCCAGGTGATGATCGGTGGCGGCGCAGCGGTCTACACCGCCGCCCTGCCGTACGCCGACGAGCAGATCCTCTCCGAGATCCCGCTGAAGCCCGAGGGCGACACCCACTACCCGAAGTTCAGCCGCACCCGGTGGCGCGAAGGTCGCCGCGACCCGCGCGAAGGCTTCACCGTGGTGTGGTGGGAGCGGGTCTTCGCCTGCGGCTGACGGCTGGCGGGACCTGTCCCCGAGACGGGGCAAGTGGCTGTCCACGGATGCCGCGACCAGCCATCTGCCCGATCTCGAGCGGGCTGTGGAGAACGTCCGCCGCCGTTGGCGGAAATCGGGGACGGTGTCGGGGTGCCTCGTCGTACCCACCACATGACCCCGCCCGCGGTCGACCCGCACCGGCCGGGGCTGATGTGGCCGGTCGCCATTGATCCTGCTGGCATCACGGGACCGACCCGGGCCCAGGCCCGCGGCAGCAGTTGGCTCAAGGAGGCCCATGGTCTGTACCTTCCTGCCGGCCGGGATCCGTCACTGGCCGTCGACCAGCGCATCGTGACCGCGGCTGCCGTGACACCGACAGGTGGCGCGATCACCGGCTGGGCGGCTCTGCGTTGGGGCGGCGCACGGCACCTTGACGGCACTCGTGGTCGGACCGTTCTGCCGGTTCCGGTGGCCGTTCCGCCGTCAGTCTGCGACGGCAGGCCGGGCATCACCGTCAGCGCCGAGCGGCACTTGAGGTCCCCGTTGATCGAGGTCGATGGGCTGACGCTGTCGTCGTACCTGGCAGCGACGGCCTACGAGGTCTGCCACGCTCCGTCCCTGCTCGATGCCGTTGCCATGATCGACCGGGCCTGCGCTGCCGACCTGATCTCGTGCGATGAGCTCAGGGCATACCGGGTGGGGTTGGCGGGCTGTCGGTGGGTGACGCGACTGGACGCTGCTGTCGAGCTCGCCGAGGAGAACTGCTGGTCGCCGACGGAGACTGCGCTCCGCCTGTGCTGGAGGGGCATCGGGATGACCCACGTCGTCTGCAACCGACCAGTGTTCGCCCTCGACGGAACGTTCCTGGGGACACCTGACGTGCTGGACGTGGAGAGTGGAACGGCCGGGGAGTACGACGGCGCGCTCCATCTGGCCGGCCGCCAGCGGGCCAAGGACATCCGCAGGGAGGGGGTGTTCCGTCGTGCGGGACTCGAGTACGTCGAGATGGTGGCAGCGGACCTGGCCGACACCAGCGACTTCGAAAGGCGTTCGCTGGATGCGCGTGCACGCGCTGCCGCCCTGCAGCGGAACTGGACCGTCACACCACCTCCCGGCTGGGTGGAGACCCACACGGTCGACCGGCGCCGCGCGCTGACGCCCTGGCAGAGGAGCCGGTGGCTGCGGTGGCAGGCCTCCTGAGATCTCCGGGACGGGGCAAGTGGCTGTCCACCGAGGCCGCGACCAGCCATCTGCCCGATCTGGTCAGCCGGGCGGACCTTGATCGCGGCTGACAGGGTTGGCCCATGACTGTCGAACTCCGTGTCTTCACCGAACCCCAGCAGGGTGCGACTTACGACGACCTGCTGACCGTCGCGCTCGAGGCCGAGCGGCTCGGCTTCGGTGCGTTCTTCCGCAGTGACCACTACCTCCACATGAGTGGGGACGGCCTGCCCGGTTCCACGGACGCCTGGACGACGCTCGCGGGTCTCGCCCGCGAGACGAGCACCATCCGGCTCGGGACGCTGATGACCAGCGCGACCTTCCGCCACCCCGGCGTGCTCGCGGTCCAGGTGGCGCAGGTCGACCAGATGAGCGGTGGTCGCGTCGAGCTCGGCATCGGTGCCGGCTGGTTCACCGAGGAGCACACGGCGTACGGCATCCCGTTCCCCGACACCGGCGAGCGGTTCGAGCGGTACGCCGAACAGCTCGAGCTGGTCACCGGGATGTGGGCGACGCCCGTGGGAGATCGCTACGAGTTCGCGGGCAAGCACTACCAGCTCACTGACAGCCCCGCGCTGCCGAAGCCGACCCAGACGTCCGGGCACCGCGGCGGTCCGCCGGTCCTGATCGGCGGCAAGGGCGCGAAGAAGACGCCCGCGCTCGCCGCGGCCTACGCCGACGAGTTCAACCTGCCGTTCGTCGACGAGGAGTTCACGGCCCTGCAGTTCGGCCGGGTCCGCCAGGCAGCCGAAGCCATCGACCGCGACCCTGCGAGCATCATCTGGTCGAACGCGCTCGTCCTCTGCGTCGGGGAGGACGAAGCGGAGATCGCCCGCCGGGCGGCGTACATCGGCCGTGACGTCGACGAGCTCCGCGCCAACGGCCTTGCCGGGACACCGGCTGAGGTGGTCGACAAGATCAAGCGGTTCGAGGCCCTCGGCGCCCAGCGGATCTACCTCCAGGTCCTCGATCTGGGCGATCTCGATCACCTGCGCCTCGTGGCTGCCGAGGTCATGCCGCTGGTGTGAGGGACGGCGGCGAGGTCATCGGGCTGCTTGACGATAGGCTGGACACCATGACTTCTGCACCCTTCGGCACCGTGCTGACCGCCATGGTCACGCCGTTCCACGCGGACGGCTCCGTCGACCTGGATGCGGTGCAGAAGGTTGCCAAGCACCTCGTCGACAACGGCAACGACGGCATCGTCGTCTCGGGCACCACCGGTGAGTCCCCGACCACCACGGGCGCCGAGGACGGCGAGACGCTCGCGGCCGTCAAGGACGCCGTCGGTGACCGTGCGAAGGTCGTGGCCGGTGTCGGCACGAACGACACGCGCCACTCCGTCGAGCTGGCCCGCCAGGCCGAGAAGGTCGGCGCCGACGGCCTGCTGCTCGTGACGCCGTACTACAACAAGCCCAGCCAGGCCGGGGTGCTCAACCACTTCCGTCAGGTCGTCGAGGCCACCGCCGTCCCGGTGATGTTGTACGACGTCCCCGGCCGTACCGGCACCAAGATCTCGCTCGAGACCTACACCGCCGCGCGGCAGTGGGAGACGGTCACGACCGTCAAGGAAGCCACGGGCGACCTGGCCCGCACCGCGCAGCTCGTCGACCTCGGCTACACCGTCTACTCCGGTGACGACGTCAACACCCTCGGCTACCTCGCCTACGGCGCCACCGGCCTGGTGTCCGTGGTCGGCCACGTCGCGGGCGTCCAGCTCAAGACGATGATCGACGCGTTCCTCGCCGGCAACCACGCCGAGGCGCTGCGCATCCACACCGGGCTGATCCCGGCGTTCGAAGCGATCATGGGCGTGCCCAACTACGGCGCCACGACGGCCAAGGCCGCCCTGGAGCTGAAGGGCGTGCTCGACAACCGGCGCGTCCGACCGCCACTGCTGGCGCTCGACGACGACGAAGTCGCGGACCTCCGGGCCGGGCTCGTCGCGGCGGGCCTGCTCTGATGTCGCACGCACACCCGGAACTGTCGGCGCCGCCGGAGCTGCCCAAGGGCGGCCTGCGCGTCATTCCGCTCGGCGGCCTCGGCGAGATCGGTCGCAACATGACCGTCTTCGAGTACGACGGCCGGCTGTTGATCGTCGACTGTGGCGTGCTGTTCCCCGACGAGCACCACCCGGGCGTCGACCTGATCCTGCCCGACTTCACCGCCATCCGGGATCGCCTGGACGCCGTCGAGGCGCTGGTGCTGACCCACGGACACGAGGACCACATCGGCGCGGCGCCGTACCTCCTGCGCGAGCGCCAGGACATCCCGCTCGTCGGCTCCGAGCTCACCCTTGCCCTGCTCAACTCCAAGCTCCGCGAGCACCGCCTGCGCCAGACGCCGTTCTACACGGTCAAGGCGGGCGACAGGATCTCCTTCGGTCCCTTCGACCTCGAGTTCGTCGCCGTCAACCACTCGATCCCCGACGCGCTCGCCGTGGCGATCCGTACGGGCGCCGGCCTCGTCCTGCACACCGGTGACTTCAAGATGGACCAGCTGCCGCTCGATGGCCGGATCACCGACCTCCGCGCGTTCGCGCGACTGGGGGAGGAGGGTGTGGACCTGTTCCTCACCGACTCCACCAACGCCGAG
This sequence comes from Nocardioides sp. CPCC 206348, assembly GCF_048654705.1. Taxonomy (NCBI): domain Bacteria; kingdom Bacillati; phylum Actinomycetota; class Actinomycetes; order Propionibacteriales; family Nocardioidaceae; genus Nocardioides; species Nocardioides sp. CPCC 206348. The sequence goes on along the minus strand of NZ_JBMCZA010000113.1, from coordinate 24,256 downwards.
GTCCCCGGCTTCACCACGCCCGAGAAGCGGATCACCCCGGTCCTCAACCAGGCCTTCCAGGAGTCGAAGCAGCGGATCATCGTCGCCTGCTTCGCCTCCCACGTGCACCGCGTCCAGCAGATCCTCGACGCCGCCGTGCTGCACGACCGCAAGGTCGCCTACGTCGGCCGCTCGATGGTCCGCAACATGGCCATCGCCCGCGACCTCGGCTACCTCCACGTCCCGCCGGGCGTGATGGTCGACGCGAAGCAGCTCGCCGACCTGGCGCCGGAGAAGCAGGTGCTGATCTCGACCGGGTCGCAGGGCGAACCGCTCAGTGCCCTGGCCCGGATCGCGCAGCGCAACCACCACTTCGTCCACCTCGAGGAGGGCGACACGGTCATCCTCGCCTCGAGCATGATCCCCGGCAACGAGAACGCGATCTACCGCGTGATCAACGGCCTGACCCGGCTCGGCGCCCGCGTCGTCCACAAGGGCAATGCCCTCGTGCACGTCAGCGGTCACGCCAGCGCCGGTGAGCTCCTCTACTGCTACAACATCGTCAAGCCGCGCAACGTCCTGCCGGTGCACGGCGAGTCCCGGCACATGCTCGCCAACGGCGAGCTCGCGAAGCAGACCGGCGTCGAGAACGTCGTCTATGCCGAGGACGGCGTCGTCGTCGACCTGGTCGACGGCGTTGCCTCGGTCGTCGGCAAGGTCGACTGCGGCTACGTGTTCGTCGACGGCCAGTCGGTCGGTGACGTCACCGAGTCCGAGCTCAAGGACCGCCGGATCCTCGGCGAGGAGGGCTTCGTCTCGGTCATCGTGGTCGTCGACTCCGTCAGCGGCAAGGTCTCCGCCGGTCCCGAGATCCACGCCCGCGGCCACGCGTGGGAGGACTCGGACTTCGAGAGCATCAAGCAGCCGATCCTCGATGCGGTCAACCGTGCGCTCAGTGAGGGCAGCACCGACACGTACCAGCTGCAGCAGATCATCCGCCGTACGATCGGCCGCTGGGTCAGCGGCACGCACAAGCGTCGGCCGATGATCATTCCGGTTGTCGTCGAAGCGTAGCGCCCGTCAGGCGGGCTGCGTGACCGGCTCGCCCCCGAGCGCACCGACGAGCGGGCAGGCGGCGTTCGGGTCGATGCACTGCTGGTCGAGCAGCCCGGCGAGTGCGCCGCGGACCCGCGTGAGGTCGGCGATCCGTTCGTCGATCTCGGCCAGCTTGGCCTGACCCACGCGGGCGATGTCGCCGGTGAGCAGGACCTCCTGCCCGGAGAGGGCGGTGAGCTCGCCGAGCTCGGCGAGGCTGAATCCGAGCTGCTGGCCGCGGCGCAGGAACCGGACGCGGGCGACCTCGTCGTCGGGGAACTCCCGGTAGCCGCCCGAGGTGCGTGAGGGCGCGGGCAGCAACCCGCGCCGTTCGTAGAACCGCACCGTGGAGACCTTCACGCCGGCCCGGGCGGCCAGTTCGGAGATGTTCACGTCGTGAGGGTACGGCGCTGCAGGGCCACCGCGACCGCAATGCCCTGCACGACGCCCCACACGGCCTCGGGCACGAGGAAGCCGACGATCACCGTGCTGGCGCCCTCGGCCAGTGCGACCACCATGCCGAGGCAGAACAGCGCCCGCGCCACCGTGTCGGCTGCGCCGACGAGCAGGGTGGGCCGGACGATCCGTACCACCGACCAGACGAGGACGAGCCCGCCCATCAGGCCGGCGAACAGGACGGTGAAGGGATCGTCGGCGTCCGGGAGCGAACCGCTCAGGTCGAGCTTGTCGTGGACGTCGGCGAGGGTCCCGAAGGTCGCCGCGGCGAGCCAGGGGAGGGCGAATCCGGTCGTCACGACGGCGTCGTAGAGGGCGGAGGCGCGGACGATGCGGAGGGCAGGGGAGTTCCCGGTGGAGGTCATGGCCCAACGGTCGACCCTGCACCATGGTGCAAGGTCAAGCCCGACACACCAGCCTGTGGTCCCTGTGGCTGGTGTGACTTGTGGGTAGGTTGTGAGCATGGCGACCCGTACGTCTTCCCCGACGGCGTCGCGCAGCCGGACCACCCCTTCCTCACGCTCGGGCGCGAAGAAGACAGCCAGCTCGCGATCACGTAGTACGACCAGCAAGAAGTCACCGGCCAAGAAGAGCGCGGCCCGGCGACCGGCGCCCCGCGCCGTGCGCAACGGACCCGGACCGGTGGCCCGGGCGTTCGTCGCGCTCGGACGCGGTGTCGCGGCGATCTGGCTGGCCTTCGCGCACGCCATCGGAGCGGTGGCCCGCGGCATCGGGCACAGCGCCCGCGAGATCGAGCCCGAGCAGCGCCGCGACGGCTTCGGCCTGTTGCTGTGCGGCCTGGCGCTGATCATCGCCTCGGCCGTGTGGTTCGAGGTCCCCGGCGGTGTCATGGACTTCACCCGCGCCGCGGTCTCCGGCACGGTCGGCAAGATCGGCTGGTTCGTCCCGCTCCTCGTCCTGCTCGGCGGCTGGCGGGTCATGCGTGACCCGGTCGGCAACGGTCCGGCCGGACGCCAGATCATCGGCTGGGCGGCCCTTGCCTTCGGCCTGCTCGGGATCGTCCACATCGCCAACGGCAGCCCCGAGCCCGTGCAGGGCGACACCTCCGCCCTTCGCGAGGGTGGCGGCGCCATCGGGTACGTCGTCTCGGCGCTCCTGCTCGACCTGCTGCGTTCACCGGCGCTCGTCGTGCCCCTGCTGGCCCTGCTCGCGTGCTTCGGTGTCCTGGTCATCACCGCCACGCCGCTGTACCGCGTGCCCGACCGCCTGCGCGAGCTCGGCGACACGCTCTTCGGCCGCCACCACGACTACGACGACGCGGACGCCACCCAGCCGATCCGGCTCAGCGACACCTTCGAGCGGACGGGCGACCCTGCCTACGACACGCCCCTGCTCGCGGAGGACGGGAAGAAGAAGCGTCGCGGCAAGAAGTCGGCCGACGAGCTCACCGTCGAGGAGTCGATGGCGCTCATGGAGCCGATCGACGTCCCGCTCGAGGACCCGATCGACCCGGAGGCCGGATCGAACGCCCTCATCGCCCGCAAGCTGGGACGTTCCCGCGCCGCGGTCGAGGACGACGGCGACGTCGAGCCGCCGCCGCACGCCGACCTGCCCCAGCGCGTCGAGCAGCTCGCGCTCTCCGGTGACATCGTCTACACGCTGCCGGACGCTGCGGCCCTCAAGCCCGGCGACCCGCACCGGTCGCGCTCGAAGGCCAGCGACGACGTCGTCGCCCGCCTCCAGACCGTGCTCGACGAGTTCAGCGTCGACGCCCAGGTCACCGGCTACACCCGCGGTCCGACGGTCACCCGCTACGAGATCGAGCTCGGCACGGGCGTCAAGGTCGAGAAGATCCTCGGCGTCCAGCGCAACATCTCCTACGCCGTCGGCTCCGAGGACGTCCGGATCCTCAGCCCGATCCCCGGCAAGTCCGCGGTCGGTGTCGAGATCCCCAACACCGACAAGGAGATCGTCTCCCTCGGCGACGTGCTCCGGTCCAACACTGCCCGTACCGACCACCACCCGCTGATCGCCGGCCTCGGCAAGGACGTCGAGGGTGGATTCGTCGTCGCCAACCTCGCGAAGATGCCGCACCTGCTGGTCGCCGGCGCCACCGGTTCCGGCAAGTCGAGCTTCATCAACTCGATGATCACCTCGGTCCTGATGCGGTCCACGCCCGACGAGGTGCGGATGATCATGGTCGACCCCAAGCGGGTCGAGCTGAACGCATACGAAGGCGTTCCGCACCTGATCACGCCGATCATCACCAACCCGAAGAAGGCCGCCGAGGCCCTCGAGTGGGTGTGCCGCGAGATGGACATGCGGTACGACGACCTGGCCAACTTCGGCTTCCGTCACATCAACGACTTCAACAAGGCCGTCCGTGAGGGCAAGGTCGAGGTTCCGGCCGCCAGCGAGCGCGTGTTGACGCCATACCCGTACCTGCTGGTGATCGTCGACGAGCTCGCCGACCTGATGATGGTGGCCCCGCGCGACGTCGAGAGCTCGATCGTCCGGATCACCCAGCTGGCCCGCGCGGCCGGCATCCACCTCGTGCTCGCGACGCAGCGGCCCTCGGTCGACGTCGTGACCGGTCTGATCAAGGCGAACGTCCCGTCCCGACTCGCGTTCGCCACCTCCAGCCTCGCCGACTCGCGCGTCATCCTCGACACCCCCGGTGCCGAGAAGCTGGTCGGCCAGGGTGACGGCCTCTTCCTGCCGATGGGTGCGTCGAAGCCGATACGCGTCCAGGGCTCGTGGGTCACCGAGAAGGAGATCGCGCAGGTCGTCAAGCACTGCAAGGGCCAGCTCGAACCCAACTACCGCGACGACGTCACCGCCCCGGCGGCCGCCAGCAAGGTCCTCGATGACGACATCGGCGACGACATGGACCTGGTCATCCAGGCGATCGAGCTCGTGGTGTCCACGCAGTTCGGTTCGACCTCGATGCTGCAGCGCAAGCTCCGCGTCGGGTTCGCCAAGGCCGGCCGGTTGATGGACATCCTCGAGAGTCGGGGCGTCGTGGGACCCAGCGAGGGTTCCAAGGCACGCGACGTCCTGGTCAAGCCTGACGAGATCGACGCCGTGATCATGACCATCCAGGGGGAGGCGTGAGCCAGATGACCGACAACCTCGACCAGACCGACGACCAGAACGACGACAACGACCGTTTGGGATCGACCGAACCCGACCTGGAGCAGCAGGTCGAGGTCCGGCGCAACGCGACCCTGTCCGCGCTCGTGGGTGGTCTCTCGGCCC
>NZ_JBMCZA010000113.1:19186-19497 GCF_048654705.1 Nocardioides sp. CPCC 206348 | reverse complement strand
ACCCGACCTGGAGCAGCAGGTCGAGGTCCGGCGCAACGTGACCCTGTCCGCGCTCGTGGGTGGTCTCTCGGCCGTGTTGACCGTGGCCTTCGCGGTCCGCGCCTTCACCGACGGCACTGGTCTGGACTGGTTGCTGTTCGGTGTCCTGGCCGTCGTCACGATCGCCCACCTCGCCTCCCTCGCCGACAGTCGCGCGCCGCTGCTCGTCGCCGACCCGCGCGGGGTCCGGGTCCGTCAGGGCGCCCGCTGGCGCGGGATCGCCTGGCCGGAGATCGACTGCCTCGAACACCTGCCGCGCCGCGGCCTGCGCG
>NZ_JBMCZA010000113.1:10512-19170 GCF_048654705.1 Nocardioides sp. CPCC 206348 | reverse complement strand
TCGTCGTTCCGCTGACGCTCGCCACCCGCGTCGTCGGCGCATCGCTGGCCTCGCTCAGCGACGTCCTCGCCGAGCTGGCGGACGGCCGCGCCGACGTGGTGGAGGTCGTTCCCGGCCTGGACGACCAACCGCAGACCCGCCGCGACGTGATCCCGAACCTCAGCGACCTCTATCGGGACGACGAGGAGATCGCCGCGGCTGCGGAGCGCCACGGGATCGCCGCCCGCGTGGCTGCCGGACTGGCCGGTGTCGACCAGGACCGTGACCTGGACCTCGACCAGGACCTCGACCAGGACCTCGACCAGGACCTCGACCAGGACGACGTTGATGATGACGACGACGTCGACGTTGACGACGACGCCCTCGCCGTGGCGGAGGTGCACCCGGCCGAGTCCGACGTGAGCCGGCTCCGCTCGCGACTGGCCCAGATCCGCGGCTGGTCGACCCAGTCCGACGATGCGGACGCCGACGTCGAGAACACCGACGAGATCGTGCTCGACGAGGACCCGTCGGACGTCGAGAACACCGACGAGATCGTGCTGCCGCCCGAAGAGCTCCGCCGCGACCCGCGCGACGGCCTGCGCGACGACTGGCACGACGACGAGGGCGGCGAGCCGCCCGCACCGGGACGCCCGACCGTGCTGTCTGCACGTGTCGAGGTCGACCGACCCGTCACGGCCCGGATGCCGCTCGATGACTCCGTGGCGACGTACGCTGCACCCGGGGACACCATGACGGTCGTGCTGGACGACCTCGCGCTGCGGCCGTCCGCGCAGCCGATCATCGGTCCGGACCTCGCTGCTGCCCGGGACCGCCTGCGGCTCACGATCGACCAGCTCTCGGACCGCACCCGGATCCGGCCCCACGTCATCGAGGCGATGGAGGTCGACGACTTCGGCCCGTGCGGTGGCGACTTCTATGCCCGCGGCCACCTGCGCACCCTGGCGCGCGTGCTCGGCGTCGACGCGGCGCCGTTGGTGGCGACGTACGACGAGACCTATGCCCACGCTCCCGTCGACCCGCGTCGGGTCTTCGAGTCCGAGCTCGCCACCGGTGCCGGCGGCGCGATCCGGAGCACCCGCGGCGGACGCAACTGGTCGGTCCTGATCGCTGCCGTGATGGGCGCGATCCTGATCTGGTCGATCGCCCGACTCGTCATGGACGGTCCGGCCCCGGTCGGCGACACCCCGGTGCTCAACCAGAGCGGCGGCATCTCCGACACCGCGGCCGCCAAGGGCGACCCGGTGAAGCTCACCCTGACGGCTGCCGGTGGCGGCGCGACGCTCAACGTGCGCGATGGCGCCGGCGAGATCGTGTTCGACGGTGCCCTTGCGTTCGGTCAGACGACCGAGCTCAGGGTCGTGCCGCCCATCCGGATCACCAGCTCCGACGGCTCGGTGACCTACGCCCTCGGCAAGAACAAGGCCAAGGCGCTGGGGGAGACCGGCGTCGACGTCGCGAAGACCCTGGTCAGCCGCTGACGCCTGCCGACGTGCGGCGGCCCGACGAATCCCGGCAGAGGGCCGTCCGCCGGTAGGCTCGTGCGGACATGACCAGCACTCCCGCCCCCGTCTCGGTTGCCCTGCTCACCCTCGGGTGCGCCCGCAACGACGTCGACTCCGAGGAGCTCGCCGGCCGCCTGGCGGCCGACGGCTTCGTCCTCGTCGACGACCCGGAGGACGCGGACACCGTCGTCGTGAACACCTGCGGGTTCGTCGACGCGGCCAAGAAGGACTCGATCGACACGCTGCTCGCCGCCTCCGACCTCAAGGAGTCGGGAAGGCCGCAGGCCGTCGTCGCCGTCGGTTGCCTGGCCGAGCGGTACGGCGAGGAGCTCGCCGACTCGCTGCCCGAGGCCGATGCGGTGCTGGGCTTCGACGACTACGAGGACATCGGCGGTCGTCTCCGCTCGATCCTCGCCGGCGACAAGCAGCACCCGCACACCCCACGTGACCGGCGCCTGCTGCTCCCGATCAGCCCGGCCGATCGCCAGGCAGTCGTCGAGCGTCCCGCCGACGCCGGCCAGGAGGTCGCGATCCCGGGTCGTTCGGCACTGCGCAAGCGGCTCGACGGTGGCCCGATGGCCCCGCTCAAGCTGGCCAGCGGCTGCGACCGGCGCTGCACGTTCTGTGCGATCCCGATGTTCCGTGGCTCGTTCGTGAGTCGCCGGCCGTCCGACGTGCTGCAGGAAGCCGCCTGGCTCGCCGAGCAGGGCGTCAAGGAGCTGTTCCTCGTCTCGGAGAACTCGACGTCGTACGGCAAGGACCTGGGCGACCTGACCCTGCTCGAGACGATGCTTCCCGAGCTCGCGGCGCTCGACGGGATCCAGCGGGTGCGGGTCTCGTACCTGCAGCCCGCCGAGACCCGCCCCGGACTGGTCAAGGCGATCGCGTCCACACCGGGCGTGGCGCCGTACTTCGACCTGTCGTTCCAGCACGCGAGCGCATCGGTGCTGCGCCGGATGCGCCGCTTCGGCGACCCGGAGAGCTTCCTGGGCCTGCTCGACCAGGTGCGCGGCCTGTCCCCGGAGGCCGGCGTGCGGTCCAATGTGATCGTCGGGTTCCCCGGTGAGACCGAGGAGGACCTGCAGACCCTGTGCGACTTCCTCGTCGCCGCCCGGATGGACGTCACCGGCGTCTTCGGGTACTCCGACGAGGACGGCACCGAGGCCGAGACGTTCGACGGCAAGCTCGACGACGACGAGATCCGCGCGCGCCTGCAGCACGTCACGGACCTGGTCACCGAGCTCACCACCGACCGTGCCGAGGAACGCATCGGCACCGTCGTCGAGGTCCTCGTCGAGGAGGTCGACCCTGACGGCACCGGTGACGGCACCGTGGAGGGCCGGGCCGCCCAGCAGGGCCCCGAGGTCGACGGAACCACCCGCATCCTGGGGGCGCCGGGAGCACGTGTGGGTGACTTCGTCCGGGCGATCGTCGTTGCAAGCGATGGCGTCGACCTGATCGCCGAACCGGTTGAAGGAGTGGCATGAGCGAGACCACTGGATCCAGTGCTCCGGTCGCGTCGGGTGACGTGAAGCCGAGCAACTGGAACGTCCCCAACGCGCTCACCACGCTGCGGATCATCCTGGTGCCGTTCTACGGCTGGGCCCTCCTGTACGACGGCGGCGAGTCCGTCCTGTGGCGCACCGTCGCCTTCGGGATCTTCTTCGTCGGCATGGTGACCGACAAGGTCGACGGCGACCTGGCCCGCAAGCACAACCTGATCACCGACTTCGGCAAGATCGCCGACCCGATCGCCGACAAGGCGATCACGGGCATGGCCTTCATCGGCCTCGCGATCATCATGGACACCTGGTGGATGTGGACGATCGCCATCGTCGTGCTGGTCCGCGAGTGGGCCGTCACCCTGCTGCGCCTCTCGGTGCTCAAGGCCGTGGTCATCGCGGCCGCGCAGAGCGGCAAGTGGAAGACCGTCGCCCAGGCGTTCGCGCTCGGCTTCCTGAGCCTGCCCCTGCTCGAGGTCAAGGGCTGGCTGGACGTGCCCGGCGAGATCACCTACGGCGTTGCGCTCGTGTTCCTCGCCGCCGCCTTCGTCCTGACCCTCTGGTCGGGCTACGAGTTCTTCCGTGACGTCTGGAAGCAGCGCCACGACATCCGCAGGGCTGTCTAGCGCGCCTGCAAGTCCTCCGTGCTGCAGGTGTCGGCGCGGTGATCCCTCCGGTCTGACCTGAGGGTTTGCACCGTTTCTTCATCAAATCGTTGCGAGAGTTTTCCTCAACCCCTTGCCACGGGTGCGGTCGGCCGACATAAGGTCAGGCTCCTTCCCCCCGTTTCGCCAGCTTTCTCGGGCACGCGTTGCGGTTGCCGCTTTGTCGACCCCACCCTCGGAAGTAGCGCGATGCGTTCAGCGAAGCAGTTCCTCTTCGGATCCCTCGGCACCGCCCTGGCCCTGACGGGCCTGAGCGCCCTGGCGCCCACACCGGTGCAGGCAGCCAGCACCGGCCTGATCATCAACGAGGTGTACGGCGGCGGTGGCTCGACCTCCGTGTCGGCTGCCTACAAGGCCGACTTCGTCGAGCTGTTGAACCGTTCGGGGGTCGCTCAGCCACTGAACGGCCTGAGCCTCCAGTACCGGAGCGGCGGCTACACGACTGGCGCCCCCAGCGTGCTCCCACTGCCGAACGTCGAGGTGCCGGCCGGCAGCAAGTACCTCGTCCAGGTGAGTACCAACCTGTGCTCGGGCGTGCCGTGCGGCGGCGCTGACGTGCCGTCGCCGGACCACTCCGGGACTGCGCTCAACATGGCGGCCGGCAGTGGCCAGGTGATGCTGGTCCAGGGAACGACCGGTATCACGACGACGGGCACGTCGATGCACACCGTCACCAATGTCATCGACTTCGTCGGCTATGGCACGGCAACGTCCTCGGAGACCGCCCCGATCGGTCCCGCGGCGGCCAACACGACCTCGGTGCAGCGCAAGAACACCACCGACGCCGACAACAACTCCACGGACTTCAACGCCCCGGCCACTCCGTCCCCCGAGGGCATGGGCGTGGTCGTGCAGCCGCTGGCGGCCACCGACCCGGGCGACAAGACCTTCAACCAGAACTCCCCGATCACGCCGATCACCCTTGCCGCGACGGGCGGCACGTCGCCGTACACCTGGGCTGTCACCAACGGCACCCTGCCTGCCGGACTGACGCTGAGCGGCAACCAGATCACCGGTACGCCGACGACGGCCACCGCAGGCCCCGTCGAGATCACCGTGACGGCCACGGACTCCGCCGTCCCGACGCCGGGGACGGCGACGGCCACCTTCACGATCACCGTCAACGCGGCGCTCGAGATCACCCCGATCGCCACCCTCCAGGGCACCGGCGCCCGCTCGCCGTTCGCTCCCGCCAGTGGCAACGGCAACGGCACGGAGGTGAAGTCGACCGAGGGCGTCGTCACCGCCGCCTACCCGGTGGGCGGCTTCAACGGCCTCTACATCCAGACCCCGGGTGCCGACACCGAAGGCGCCTCGGACGGCATCTTCGTCTACGGCGGCCCGACGAACGCCAACATCCCCGCGGGCATCCAGGTGGGCGACTCCGTGCGCGTCACCGGCCCGATCGCGGAGTTCTTCGACCTGACCCAGATCGTTCCCGGCGCTGGGGGAGTGACCGAGCTGGAGACCTCGCTCGGCACGATCACCCCGCGTGCGATCGCGTACCCGACGGCGGTCGCCGACCGTGAGGTCCGCGAGGGCGAGCTGCTCGCACCGACCGGCGACTTCACGATCACGAACGCCTTCCAGACCAACAACTTCGGTGAGGTCGGCCTCGCGTCCGGCACCGGCCCGCTCAAGCAGCCGACCGAGTTCGTCGACGACGACGACGCGGCCGGCCTCACGGCGATCGACGCCGAGAACGCCTCGCGTGCGGTCACCCTCGACGACGGCTCGACCACCAACTACCTGGCGACCCAGGCCACCAAGGCCCTCCCGGTGCCGTGGCTCACCCAGGGTGCGGGCGCCAACCCGTCCCCGCCGCGCGTCGGTGCCGGCATCACCTTCCACGCCCCGGTCGTCCTCGACTTCCGCAACAACGTGTGGAAGTTCCAGCCGCAGGGCCAGGTGACGACGAACGGCGCCGCCGTGGCGACCTTCGAGAACACCCGCGCCCAGAACATGGCGCCCGCGGACGTCGGCGGCGAGATCAAGATCGCGACGTTCAACGTCCTGAACTACTTCAACACCACCGGTGAGGCGTACGTCGCCGCCGGCCCGCTGCAGAACCCGCCGCAGAACACCCACTGCACCTACTTCACCGACCGTGGCCCGGGCGGCGACAACGGCACGGACGCCAGCGACCGCATCGGCAACAACGACTGCGGCGTGATCGGACCCGACGGCATCAAGTCCAGCAACGGACCGCGTGGGGCAGCGACCGCGGCGAGCCTCGCCCGCCAGGAGGAGAAGCTCGCCAAGGCGATCGTCGCCATGGACGCCGACGTGATCGGCCTCGAAGAGGTCGAGAACTCCATCAAGCTGCCCGGAGAGACCAACCGCGACGACGCCCTCGCGCGCATCGTCGAGCTCATCGACGCCCTGGAGCCCGCTGCCGGCTGGAAGTTCGTGAAGAGCCCCGGCGAGGCCGTCACCGCGGCCGCGGTCGGCGAGCAGGACGTGATCCGCCCGGCCTTCATCTACAAGTCCACCGCCGTGGCGACGGTCGGCCAGTCCGACATCCTGTTCGGCACCTCCGAGTTCGCCAACGCCCGCGAGCCGCTGGCGCAGGCGTTCAAGAAGGCCGGGGGGCTCGACTCCGACGCGTTCGCCGTCATCGTGAACCACTTCAAGTCCAAGGGCGACAACGCCAGCCCGGCGCCGCCGGCCACGGGCGACAACACCAACAGCCCCTACTACGGCGCCTTCAACGGCGACCGGACCCGCCAGGCCACGCGTCTCCTGCAGTTCGCCGACGACTTCGCCGCCGACCGGGGCATCGAGGCGGTCTTCCTGGCCGGTGACTTCAACTCGTACACCAAGGAAGACCCGATCCACGTCCTCGAGACGGGTGGCTTCACGCCGATCGAGTCCGACGACGCGGGCGACGAGAGCTACTCGTTCTCCGGGTTCTCCGGCTCGCTCGACCACGTGCTCGCCAACGAGGCAGCCGAGGCCCTGGTGACCGGCGCGGACATCTGGGAGATCAACGCCAACGAGGCGATCTCCTTCCAGTACAGCCGCTACAACTACAACGTCACCGACTTCTGGCAGCCGAACCTGCCGTTCGCCACCTCCGACCACAACCCCGAGGTCGTCGGTCTCGACCTGGCGGACGCCACCGAGCCGGACTACAAGGAGATCCAGGTCCTCGGGACCAACGACTTCCACGGCCGCCTGCTGCCCGACAGCGGCAACGCTGCCGGAGCAGCGCCGTACGCCACGGCGATCAAGGAGCTGCGCGAGGAGAACCCGAACACGGTCTTCGTCGCCGCCGGGGACCTCGTCGGTGCCTCGACCTTCGAGTCCTTCATCCAGGACGACGAGCCGACGATCGACGCGCTGAACGCGATGGGCCTGGAGGTCTCGGCCGCCGGCAACCACGAGTTCGACCGTGGGTACGCCGACTTCGAGGGCCGGATCCGGGACCGTGCGGACTGGGAGTACATCGCCGCCAACCTGGACTACGCCGACACGATCGCCGAGCCGGACCAGCTCGCGGAGACGTGGAAGAAGACCATCGACGGTGTCGAGATCGGCTTCGTCGGTGCCGTCACCGAGGACCTGCCCGCGCTGGTCAACCCCGCCGGCATCCAGGGAGTGACCGTGACGGACGTGGTCGACGCGACCAACGCCGCCGCCGCCACACTCAAGGCCGAGGGCGTCGACCTGGTCGTCCTGCTGGTCCACGAGGGTTCGGCCACGACCGAGTGCGGCTCGCCGAGCTTCACCGATCCCGCCACGGTCTGGGGCAACATCACCCAGAACACGTCGGCCGACGTCGACGCGATCATCTCGGGCCACACCCACCTCGCCTACAACTGCAAGTACACCGTCGACGAGTGGGTGAGCGAGGGCCGGGCCGTCACGAAGCGCCCGGTCGTCTCGGCCGGCCAGTACGGCACCAACCTGAACAAGCTGGTCTTCAAGTTCGACGGCGACAACCTCGCGGTCATCACGCAGGAGATCCTGCCGACCGCCGGTGTCGGCTACGCGCCCGACCCGGACGTGCAGGCGATCGTCGACGACGCGGTCGACTTCGCCGAGACGGCCGGCAGCGCCGTGCTCGGGCAGATGGACGGCCCGTTCAAGCGGGCGTCGTACAACCCCTCGGGCAACCCGACCGAGAACCGCGGTGGTGAGTCGACGCTGAGCAACCAGGTCGCCGAGGTCCAGCGCTGGGCCACCGACGAAGCCGGCATCGAGACCGACATCGCCTTCATGAACCCGGGCGGGCTCCGCGCGGACATGGCCGGCACGATCAACGGTGACCTGCGCGACCTCACGTTCCGCCAGGCGGCCGACGTCCAGCCCTTCGCCAACACGCTGGTGAACCTGAAGCTCACCGGAGCCCAGCTCGAGACCGTGCTGGAGCAGCAGTGGCAGCGCAACGCCCTCGGTGGCGTGCCTTCGCGGCCGTTCCTGCGCCTCGGTGTCTCCGAAGGCTTCACCTACACCTACGTCGAGACCCCCGAGACGGTCAGCGTTCCGAACGCCGCCCCGGTCAACACGTTCCGCGGCGAGGTCACGGGGATGTGGCTCAACGGTGAGCCGGTCGACGCCGCACAGGTCTACTCCGTCACTGTGAACTCGTTCCTCGGTGGTGGTGGCGACAACTTCTGGGAGCTCGCCAACGGCACCGACAAGGTGGACACCGGCAAGGTCGACCTCGAGGCGATGGTCGAGTACATGGACCAGTACGACGCCGCGAACCCGCTTCCGGTCGACTACGCCCAGCGGGCCGTCGAGATCGATCGCGGCTCCGAGGCCACGGCCGTCTACGAGCCCGGCGACCAGGTCACCTTCGACGTCGGGTCGTGGGCGATGACCGCGTCCGGCGACGCACAGGACACCGACCTGCAGGTCAAGCTCGGTGACGAGGTGATCGGTACCTTCCCCGTCAACAACACCGTCGGGGCCGCGGCGTACGACTCGTACGGCACCGCGTCGGTGTCGGTGACGCTGCCGGAGTCGATCGGCAACGGC
>NZ_JBMCZA010000113.1:9442-10502 GCF_048654705.1 Nocardioides sp. CPCC 206348 | reverse complement strand
CGTACGACTCGTACGGCACCGCGTCGGTGTCGGTGACGTTGCCGGAGTCGATCGGCAACGGTGTCCAGGAGCTGACCGTCCACGGTCCGACCACCAAGACGTCGGTCCCGGTGTTCATCGAGGTCGACGACGTGGAGGACATCCAGATCCTCGGGACCAACGACTTCCACGGTCGTCTGCTGGTCGATGAGACCCCGTCGGACAAGGACTGCGACGACGTCCTGTGCCCGGCCGCTGTCCTCTCGGGCACCGTCAAGCAGTTGCGCACCGAGAACCCGAACACGGTGTTCGTGGCGGCGGGTGACCTGATCGGCGCCTCGACGTTCGAGTCCTTCATCCAGAACGACGAGCCCACGATCGACGCGCTCAACGAGGCCGGTCTCGAGGTCTCGGCCGCGGGCAACCACGAGTTCGACCAGGGCTACGAAGACCTGGTCGGTCGGGTCCAGGACCACGCGGACTGGGACTACATCGCCGCCAACGTCGAGGAGCCGGAGGGTCGTGACGACCTCGCCGAGACGTGGACCAAGGAGTTCGGTGACGTCACCGTCGGCTTCGTCGGCGCCGTCACCGAGGAACTGCCGTCCCTGGTGAGCCCCGACGGGATCCAGGGCCTGACGGTCACGGACATCGTCGACGCCACCAATGCGGCCGCGGCGGACCTCAAGGCGGGCGGTGCGGATCTGGTCGTACTCCTGGTCCACGAGGGTTCCGCCGACACGACCTGCACGTCGCCGCAGTTCACCGACGAGAACACGGTCTGGGGCAACATCACCCAGAACGTCTCGGCGGACGTGGACGCGATCGTCTCGGGGCACACCCACCTCGCCTACAACTGCGCCTTCCCGGTGCAGGAATGGGTCGACGGCGGCCGTGCGGTCACCGAGCGACCGGTGGTGTCGGCCGGTCAGTACGGCCAGAACCTCAACAAGCTCGTGTTCTCGGTGGACGCGAGCACCGGTGACGTGGTCGCGAAGGCCCAGTCGATCGTGGCCCTGAACGCCAGCTCGCCGAGCGACCCGGCCGTCGAGGAGATCGTCAACGAGGCCAAGGCCCTCGC
>NZ_JBMCZA010000113.1:8248-9432 GCF_048654705.1 Nocardioides sp. CPCC 206348 | reverse complement strand
GTGTCGGCCGGTCAGTACGGCCAGAACCTCAACAAGCTGGTGTTCTCCGTGGACTCCAGCACCGGCGACGTGGTCGCGAAGGCCCAGTCGATCGTGGCGCTGAACGCCAGCTCGCCGAGCGACCCCGCCGTCGAGGAGATCGTCAACGCGGCCAAGGCGGTGGCTGAGGTCCAGGGCGCCGTCAAGATCGGCGAGATCGCGGCCCCGTTCAACCGGGCCCGGATCACGGGCAGCACCGAGCCGAACCGCGGCGGTGAGTCCACGCTCGGCAACAAGGTGGCCGAGGTGCAGCGCTGGGCGACCCGCAACCCGGAGTCCGGGTCGGCACAGATCGCGTTCATGAACCCCGGCGGCCTTCGCCAGGACATGGTCGGCACGATCAACGGTGACGCCCGCGACCTGACGTACAAGCAGGCCGCCGTCGTCCAGCCGTTCGCCAACACGCTGGTGAACATGGACCTGACGGGTGCCCAGATCGAGACGGTGCTCGAGCAGCAGTGGCAGCGCACCACCGGCGGAACGGTGCCGTCGCGCCCGTTCCTGCGGCTGGGCGCCTCCGACGGCTTCACCTACACCTACGTGGAGACCCCGGTGACCGTCAGCGGCACCGCGACCTTCCAGGGCGAGGTGACCGGGATGTGGCTCGACGGCGAGCCGATCGACCCGGCGGCCACCTACTCGGTCACGGTGAACAAGTTCCTGTCCTCCGGCGGTGACAACTTCTTCGAGTTCGCGAACGGCACCGGGAAGGCCGACACCGGCAAGGTCGACCTGCAGGCGATGGTCGACTACATGGCGGAGTTCTCGGCCACCGAGCCGCTGGCCGTCGACTACAGCCAGCGTGCGGTCGAGGTCGAGTTCCCGGCCGGTGCCCCCTCCGGCTACGAGCCGGGTGGCACGGTGACCTTCGACGTCGGGTCGTGGACCATGTCCAACCCCGACGACGTGAAGGACACCGCGGTCCAGGTCAAGCTCGGCGACACCGTCCTGGGGACCTTCGCGCTGGACAACAGCATCGGGACCGACCGGTACGACCCCTACGGCAAGGCGACCGTCGCGGCCACGCTCCCGGGCGACCTGGAAGCGGGCGCCGTCGACCTCACGCTCGTCGGTGCCGAGACGGGTACGTCGATTATCGTCCCGATCACCGTCATGGAGCCGGACCCGGTGGCGGTCGTCAACAA
>NZ_JBMCZA010000113.1:4522-8206 GCF_048654705.1 Nocardioides sp. CPCC 206348 | reverse complement strand
GCCGCTCGGCAGCACGCCGGGCACCTGGACGCCGGCCGATGTGGAGCTGGCCTACCAGTGGATCGTCGGGGGAGTCGAGGTCAACGGCGCGACCACGTCGACGTACACGCCGGTCGTGGCCGACCTGGGCAAGGTGGTCACGCTCGAGGTGACGGCGTCCGCCGAGGGTTCGCTCGACGGGGTGGCGACGTCCGCGCCGACGGCGGCGGTGGCGGCGGGCACCATCGTCAACACGGCGCTGCCGACGGTGACGGGCACGGCAAGGGTCGGCAGCAAGCTGACCGCGACCGCCGGCACCTGGTCGCCGACGCCTGCATCGGTGGCCTATCAGTGGCTCGCGAACGGCACGCCGATCGCGGGTGCGACGGGCACCACGCTGACCCTCAAGGGCCCGCAGGCAGGCAAGCGGATCTCGGTGCGGGTGACCGCCCAACGGCCCGCCTACACCGATGCGCTCGCTGTCTCGGCGCAGACCGCTGTCGTGGTCAAGGGAAAGGTCCAGCTCCTCAGCCGGACCACCCCGTTGCGGGTCGTGGTCAACAAGACCCGGGTGACGGTGATCGTGGTGCCACGCAACGCCGACCGCATTCCGGCCACCGGCACGGTCGAGGTCAGGATCGGGCGCACGACCATCACCCGCACGCTGGTGGGCGGTCGGGTGGACATCCGGTTCCCCGTGATGCGTTCGACGGGCCTGAAGTCGGTCCGGATGCGCTACCTGGGCAACGCGTCGCTCGCCCCGCAGACCGACTACACCTCGTTCTCGGTCGTCCGTCGATAGTCGCTGGTTCCGACGTCCCGGCGCGCTCGTGCCGGGACGTCGGAGCGGCATGCCACGATTCGGGGCATGGGATCAACCGCTGACCTGCTCGTCGCCGCACTGCGTGACGCGAACGCCACCGTCGGGACCGCCGAGTCACTGACGGGTGGCCAGCTCGCGGCACGGATCACGAACGTCCCCGGATCATCGGTCGTGTACGCCGGCGGCGTGGTCAGCTACCAGACCCCGGTCAAGATCAACGTGCTCGGCGTCCCCGAGGAGACCGTCGCCGAGCACGGTGTCGTCTCGGCCGAGTGCGCGCGGGAGATGGCCGACGGGGTGCGACGTCTCCTCGGGACGACGTACGGCGTCAGCACCACGGGCGTGGCCGGTCCCGACCGCCAGGAGGGCAAGCCCGTGGGCACGGTCTTCGTCGGCGTCGCCGGCCCGGAGGGCGTGCACGCCGAGGCGCTGTCCCTCGAGGGGGACCGGTCGGCGATTCAGGATGCGAGCGTCGGCGCCGCCCTGTCGGTACTGGCTGCGATGATCTCATCGACCGGTCCAGCGCCGGAAGATTCTCGGCTCGGGTAGCGTTGAGCCAGAGTCCCCCGCACAACCACCCATGAGAGGAGATCGAGATGGTGCTCTTCCGCCGCTCGCTCGGTGACATCCTGCGCAGTCGCCGCACCGAGCTCGGTCTGACCCTCCGGGAGGTCTCGGGCTCCGCGCGGGTCAGCCTGGGCTACATCTCCGAGATCGAGCGCGGGCAGAAGGAAGCCTCGTCCGAGCTGCTCTCGTCGCTGTGCGACGCGCTCGAGATGCCGCTGTCCGACGTGCTCCGCGAGGTTGCCCACCACGTCGCCGTCGAGGAAGCCGCGCTGCTGGCGATGGCTCCCACCCCGATCGCTCCGCGTCGTGCGGGCGAGGTCGTGGCCTCCGCGGCGTAGGTCGCTCAGCGCGCCATCGCTTCGAGGCGTGCGATCCGCTCCGCCATCGGCGGGTGGGTGGCGAACATCCGCGACACGTCGGCGGCGCGGAACGGGTTCGCGATCATCATGTGACTGGCGTTCTGCAGCTGCGGCGTCGGGGCCAGTGGCGCGCGGGCGGTGCCGTGCTCGAGCTTGCGCAGCGCGGACGCCAGGGCGAGCGGGTCGCCGGTGAGGCGGGCGCCGTCCTCGTCGGCGTCGTACTCGCGGGTCCGGCTGATCGCCATCTGGATGATGCCGGCCGCGAAGGGTGCGAGCAGCGCGGTCGCGATCATCACCAGCGGGTTCGGGCGGTCCTCGCCGTTGCCGCCACCGCCGAAGAGGGACGAGAACGCCAGGAACTGGCCGACCGAGCTGATCACGCCGGCGAGGGCCGCGGCGACCGAGCCGGTGAGGATGTCGCGGTTGTAGACGTGCATCAGCTCGTGGCCCAGAACGCCGCGCAGCTCGCGCTCGTCGAGCAGGGCCAGGATGCCGTCGGTGCAGCACACGGCGGCGTGCTCCGGGTTGCGGCCCGTGGCGAACGCGTTCGGCGCCTGAGTGGGGGAGACGTAGAGGGCCGGCATCGGCTGGTTGGCAGCCGTGGAGAGCTCCCGGACGATCCGGTACATCGCGGGCGCCTGCTGCTCGGAGACCGGGTAGGCGTGCATGGCGCGGATGGCGAGCTTGTCGGAGTTCCAGTAGCCGTAGGCCGTGGTGGCCAGGCCGATCGCCGCGAAGATCCAGATGAACAGGGAACTGCCGGTGGCCGAGGCGACCAGGCCGCCGATGACGAGGAGCAGGGCGAAGATGCCTGCGAAGAGTCCGGCGGTCTTGAGCCCGTTGAAATGGCTGTGCATGTCACGTTCAACGGACGGGTGGTGCGGGAGCGTTCCCGGCCGTGCAGAGATCACGGTCACGTGGCCGGCGACGGCTGGCAGGTCGGACACCAGTAGGTCGTCCGCACCCGCCCGGGCGGGCCGACGGTCCCGGCCACCAGCGGCGTGCTGCACCGGCGGCACGGCTGGCGGGTGTGCCCGTAGACCCACAGCGGCTCGCGTCGATCGCCGGTCGTGATCGGCTTGCCGTGCTGCAGGCTGGCCTGCATCATCTGGCGGGCACGGGCCAGGAAGCGCGCCGGGTCGCGGAGGTCGCCCGTCGGGGCGACGGGGGAGATGCCGTGCACGAAGCAGGACTCGGACACCCAGATCGTCCCGAGTCCGGCGACCACGGTCTGGTCGAGCAGGGCCTCGCCGAGGGTTCGTTCCGGTACGGCGGTGAGGCGTTTGACTGCGATCGCCTGGTGCTCCGGGGTCCAGGCTCCGAGCAGGTCGGGGCCGAGGTGGCCGATGATCTCTGCCTCGTCGGCGGTCGCGACCAGCTCGACGACACCGAGCAGGAAGCCGACGGCCTCGACCTGGTGCGCCGTACGCAGCACCACGCGCGCGTCCACGGCGGGCTTGGGCCAGCGGCTACCCATGCGGGCGACCTGCCAGCTGCCCTCCATCTTGAGGTGGGTGTGCAGGGTCAGCCGCGCGCCGCTGGTCGTGGCGAGCCGGGTGAGCAGGTGCTTGCCGTGGGTGGCGGTGCGCCCGACCCTCGCGCCCGCCAGATCCGTGGTGGCGAGCTGGGGCACCCGGAAGTCGGACTGCTGGAGGGTCTGGCCGGCAAGCGCCCGGTCCAGGCGGTCGGCCGTACGACGGACTGCGTCGCCCTCAGGCACGGATGCGGAGCCCCCTCGGCGTGGCGATGAACCCCGCGGCCGCGAGTGCGTCGCGCAGCGGACTGCCGCTGCCGAGGAGGGCGGTGCCGTCTGCCTTCTCGACCGTCAGCTGGCCGAGGCTGCCCCGGCGCACGGTGGTGGAGAGTGCCTCGGCGGCCGGCGCGAGCAGGTCGGGGTCGTCGGTCCACGTGAGCAGCGTGCGGCCGCCCCGCTCCACGTAGAGGACCAGGGCGCCG
>NZ_JBMCZA010000113.1:1097-4472 GCF_048654705.1 Nocardioides sp. CPCC 206348 | reverse complement strand
CGGTGGCCGGACTCGTCGGTGCCCGCTGCCGGCCAGGGCAGGGCGGCTCCGTAGGGGTTGGCCGGATCGGTGGCGGCGACCATGACGGCGGACGGCTTGTCGGTGCCCTGGGCGTCGGGGCCGAAGGTCCGCAGACGGTCGATCGCACCGGCGGTGCCGAACTGGGCCGCGCCGAGGCCCTCGACGAAGTACCCCCGACGACAGCGGCCGGCCTCCTCGAAGGCGCTGAGCACCTTGTAGACGGCGGCGAACCCGCCGACCACCCGCTCGTTGACCACCGCTCCACGGGTGACGACCCCGTGGCGGTCGAGGAGCTGCTCGGCCTGCGCGTGCGCGCGCCGGGTCGGGTCGAGATCGATGGCCGGCAGGACCGACCAGCGGCCCGCGGTCTCGGGAGGCCCGGAGCGGGCAACCCGTCCCGGTCGAGCCGGCGCTCGACGGGTGCGGTGGGCGGCCTTGCCCGAACGGGTGAGGGCTCGCAGGGGAGCGAGCGTGTCGTTGGTGAGGTGGCCGGACCAGACCAGCGCCCAGAGCGCGGCGCTCACGGCATCGTCGAGGGGCGCGACGTCGTCGTCGGCCAGGCAGGCCCGGGCGACCTGGTCGGCGACCTGGCGGAAGAACCAGGCGCCGCCCGGTGCGAGGACGTCGAGCACCCGCTGTTGCAACGGATCCTCCACCGGTCCCGGAGCGGGGAGCGTGAGGTGGGCCTGGTCGGCGAGGTGCAGGGACACCCAGCCGTCGCTGCCGGGCAGTGCGTTGTGGCCCGCCCACAGCACCTCACCGGCCGCGGTCAGCTCGTCGAGCAGGGACGGCTCGAAGTCACGGACCCGGGACGCCAGGACCAGCGGCTCGACGGCGCTGGCCGGGACCGCGGCACCCGCCAGCTGCTCCACGGCGCGCAGGACGCCGTCGGTGCCGCGCAGTCCCTTGCCGCCACCTGATGACGCGGAAGCGATGCCGTGCCAGGCCAGGGAGAAGCGCGCGAGGGTGGTCGGCTCGACCGGCTCGATCTCGTGGCGCAGCTTCGCCAGCGACCGCCGGCGCAACCGGCGCAGGACCTCGAGGTCGCACCATTCCTCGCCCGAGCCGACGGGACGGAACTCGCCGCTGAGGACCCGCCCCTGGGCCTCCAGCCGCTGCAGCGTGTGCCGGACGACCGCGACGCCGAGCCCGAGGCGCAGGGCCACCTGGTCCGGGGTGAACGGTCCGTGGGTGCGTGCGAACCGCCCCACGAGGTCGGCGAGCGGGTCGTCGACCGGCTCGGTGAACGCGGCAGGCGTGCCGGGAGGGGCGGGGATGCCCAGTCCGTCGCGGAGGCGAGCGATGTCCTCGACGGCGGCCCACGCGTCCACGCCCCCGTCCTGAGGTGCGAGCGAAGCGAGCCTCGAAGGGATCCTGACGGGGACCACACGGCGTGCGGCGGTGAGGTCGGCGAGCCACTCGCCGACGGGCGCATCCTCACGGGCACGTGCCGTGACCTCCTCGAGCGTGAGCGGACCGAGCAGGCGAAGGAGGTCGGCGACGCCCTCGGCATCGCGCGCCCTCCGGTCCGGAACCGTGCGCTGCAGCTCGGCCTCGACCTCGGCCAGGACGTCGGGGTCGAGCAGCTCCCTCAGCTCGGCGCGACCGAGGAGCTCGGCGAGCAGGCCCTGGTCGAGGGTCAGGGCGGCCGCACGCCGCTCGGCCAGCGGGGAGTCGCCCTCGTAGACGAACTGGGCGACGTACCCGAACATCAGGGTCCGGGCGTACGGCGACGGCTGGGTCGTCTCGACCTCGGCGACCGTGATGTCACGCTGGTCCACCCGGCGCAGCAGCGTGGTCAGGCCCGGCAGGTCGTAGACGTCGTTGAGCACCTCGCGGACCGTCTCGAGGACGATCGGGAACGACGGGTAGCGGGATGCGACCTCGAGCAGGGCGGCGGCGCGCTGGCGCTGCTGCCACAGCGGGGAACGACGCCCGGGATCGCGCCTCGGGAGCAGCAGGGCCCGGGCTGCGCACTCGCGGAAGCGCGCCGCGAACAGCGCCGAGCCACCGACCTCGCGGGTGACGATCTCCTCGATCTCGTCGGGCTCGAACGAGATCAGGTCCGCGCCCGGCGCCTCCGCATCGGTGTCGGGGATCCGGATCACGATGCCGTCGTCGGACGCCATCGCCTGGCCGTCGACGCCGAAGCGCTCGCGCAGGCGGGCGTTGATGGCCAGCGCCCAGGGCGCGTGGACGGCGGTTCCGTAGGGGGAGTGGACGGCCAGTCGCCAGTCACCGAGCTCGTCGCGGAACCGTTCGACGAGGATCGTGGCGTCGCTCGGCAGCACCCGGGTGGCCTCGACCTGCTCGCGGAGGTAGGTCATCAGGTTGGCTGCGGCGTTCTCGTCGAGGCCGACGGCACGGGCACGGGCCAGCGCTGCCTTGTCCGGCAGCGCCGTCAGCTCGCGAGTGAACGCACCGATCGCCTCGCCCAGCTCGGTCGGGCGCCCGGCGGTGTCGCCCTTCCAGAACGGCAGGCGGCCGGGCACACCCGGCGCCGGGGTGACGATCACCTGGTCGTGCGTGATGTCCTCGATCCGCCAGCTCGTCGCACCGAGCGCGAACACGTCGCCGACCCGGCTCTCGTAGACCATCTCCTCGTCGAGCTCGCCGACGCGGCGGTTCGTGCCCTCGCCGGCGAGGAAGACGCCGTACAGGCCCCGATCGGGGATGGTGCCGCCGCTGGTGACGGCGAGGCGCTGCGCGCCGGGCCGGCCGGAGATCCGTCCGGTCACGCGGTCCCAGGTGATCCGGGGGCGCAGCTCGGCGAACTCGTCGCTGGGGTACCGCCCCGCGAGCAGGTCGAGGACGGCGTCGTACGCCGACCGGGGGAGATGGGAGTACGGAGCACAGCGACGGACGACCTCGAACAGCTCGTCGACGTCCCACTCGTCGATCGCGGTCGCGGCGACGACGTGCTGGGCGAGGACGTCGAGCGGGTTGGCGGGGACGCGCAGCGCCTCGATGCTGCCGCTGCGCATCCGGTCGACGGCGACAGCGGCTGGCGCCAGGTCGCCGCGGTGCTGCGGGAAGAAGACGCCGTGGGACGTCTCGCCGACCTGGTGGCCGGCCCGACCGACGCGCTGGAGGGCGCTCGCGACGCTCGGTGGCGAGGCGATCTGGAGGACCAGGTCGACCGCACCCATGTCGATGCCCAGCTCGAGGCTGCTGGTCGCGACCACGGCCGGCAGCCGGCCGGCCTTGAGGTCGTCCTCGACCATCGCGCGCTGCTCCTTGGAGACGGAGCCGTGGTGGGTGCGGGCGAGCAGTGAGGGGGCGCCTGCAGCCGCTCCGGACTGCGCCATGACCTGCGCCGGTGGCTCGACACCGTCGGCGGTGACACCGGCCGCG
>NZ_JBMCZA010000113.1:315-1004 GCF_048654705.1 Nocardioides sp. CPCC 206348 | reverse complement strand
CCGGGGGAGCGGTCGGGTCCTCGAACTCGTCGCTCGCGCCCTGCCGGGCGCCCAGCTCCGTCATGTCCTCGACGGGGACCTCGACCCGCAGGTCCCACAGCTTGCTGGCCGGTGGCGCGACGATCTCCACGGGTGCGGCGCCCCCGAGGAAGCGGGCGACCTCCTCCGTCGGCCGCACCGTGGCGGACAGTCCGACGCGCTGTGCGGGACGGGGGAGAAGGGCGTCGAGGCGCTCGAGGCTGACCGCGAGGTGCGCGCCACGCTTGGTCCCCGCGACTGCGTGGACCTCGTCGATGATGACCGTCTCGATGCCGCGCAGCGTCTCGCGCGCCTGGCTGGTCAGGATCAGGAACAGCGACTCGGGCGTGGTGATCAGGACATCGGGTGGTCGGGTCGCGAGCTTGCGCCGGTCGCCTGCTGCCGTGTCGCCGGAGCGGAGCCCGACGGTCACCTCGGGGAAGGGTCGTCCCGGATGGAGCCGCTCGGCGGTCTGCCGGATGCCGATGAGTGGTGCGCGCAGGTTGCGCTCGACGTCGACGGCCAGGGCCTTGAGGGGCGAGATGTAGAGGACCCGGGTCCGGCGCAGCTTGTCGTCGGGTGTCGGCGTGGTCAGCAACCGGTCGATGGCGGCGAGGAAGGCGCTGAGGGTCTTGCCCGAACCGGTCGGCGCGACGACCAGCGTGTGACGG
>NZ_JBMCZA010000113.1:0-305 GCF_048654705.1 Nocardioides sp. CPCC 206348 | reverse complement strand
TCCGGTGTCGGCGTGGTCAGCAACCGGTCGATGGCGGCAAGGAAGGCGCTGAGGGTCTTGCCCGAACCGGTGGGCGCGACGACCAGCGTGTGACGACCCTGGCCGATTGCTGCCCACGCGCCGGCCTGCGCCGGGGTGGGTTCGGAGAAGGCCGCCTGGAACCAGGTCCGGGTCGCCTCACTGAACCCCGCCAGCGCATCGGACGGCGGGTCGGTCTCGGGCATCTGCCCATCCTCCCGCACGGCGCCGACAGCGGGGCCACAATGGCCAGGTGGCAGGGACACGGTCGGGGAATCGGCGGACGG
>NZ_JBMCZA010000112.1:32108-32573 GCF_048654705.1 Nocardioides sp. CPCC 206348 | reverse complement strand
AACGTCGGGCTGACAGGATTTGAACCTGCGACCCCCTGACCCCCAGTCAGGTGCGCTACCAAGCTGCGCTACAGCCCGAACACTTCGTACGGGATCGCCGTCCGAAGCGCTGGGAACCTTACCGCAGCCGCATCTACTGACCCGAATCGCCCTCCGCGAACAGTCAGAGTGGGATAGGAATCAGGGATGGCCCGACGATTCCTTGCTGCCCTGGCGTTGCCCCTCGTTCTCGCTGGCTGCGGCAACGACGACAGGTCAGGCGCCGACCACGCGGACGATGCCCCGACCACGGCGACCACGGCAGCGACCACCGGCGACACTGGGTCGGGCGGAATCAGCGCCGCAGACAGGACCGCGATCGAGGAGACGGTCCGGGAGTTCCTGGTCACCGGCGACTGCGACCTGGCCACCGTTGAGTACCTGCGCGACATCTCGCTCTTCGCCGAGGACGACGCGACCCGCGAG
>NZ_JBMCZA010000112.1:31412-32098 GCF_048654705.1 Nocardioides sp. CPCC 206348 | reverse complement strand
CGGACGATGCCCCGACCACGGCGACCACGGCAGCGACCGCCGGCGACGCTGGGTCGGGCGGACTCAGCGCTGCAGACAGGACCGCGATCGAGGAGACGGTCCGGGAGTTCCTGGTCACCGGCGACTGCAACCTGACCACCGTTGAGTACCTGCGCGACATCTCTCTGTTCGCCGAGGACGACGCCACCCGAGAAGAGGCCTGCACGGCCTGGGAGAAGGTCTACAGCAAGCCTCTCTTCACCAAGGAGGACGTGCTCCTCACTGACCTCACCGTGAGCGACGGGGTGGCGACGGTGAAGGTGGGTTCCGAGATCGCGCCGAAGCTGACCACGCTCTACCAGGTGACACTGGTCGAAGGTGCCTGGCTGGTCAGCGGCGACGAGTACAACACCGACGGGCTCTGATCAGCGGAAGTCGCGCGAGGACTGGCGGGCCTGGAGCGCCGCACCCGCGCCGGGCAGGACGGTGTCGATCGACTCGATCCGATCGGCCAGCAGGTTGGTGACGCCGTCCTCGCGTTCGAGGCGGCCACGGATCACCACGGCCACCTTGTTGCGGGCCGCCTGTCGGTGCACCCGCATCACACCGGGAGAGCAGACGACGTTGAGCATCCCGGTCTCGTCCTCGAGGTTGAGGAAGGTGATCCCGCTGGCGGTGCCGGGGCGCTGACGGTGGGTGATCAGCCC
>NZ_JBMCZA010000112.1:0-31365 GCF_048654705.1 Nocardioides sp. CPCC 206348 | reverse complement strand
GCCGCCGTGAGGACCTCCCGGTAGTGCTGGATCGGGTGCACGTCGGTCGAGATCCGGGTCGCCCACAGGTCCGCGAGGGTGACCTCCATCGGGCTCATCCCCGGCAGCGTCGGCGGCCCCGGTGCGGGCGTGCTGCCCGGCAACTGGGCCTCGGTCTCGGAGTAGCCGGCCATCCACAACGCCTGCCGGCGATCCAGGCCGAACCCGTCGAAGGCACCGGCGGTGGCGAGCGCCTCGAGCTGGGAAGCCGTCAGCCCGGCTCGGCGCGAGAGATCCCTCAGGTCGTCGTACGGCGCCCGCTCGCGCTCGGCAACGATCCGGGCGGCGACCTCGCCCCCGATCCCCTTCACGGCATCGAGCCCGAGCCGCACGGCCAGCCCGCCGTCGTACCGAAGCTCGTCCACACCACCGGGCTCGCAGGGCTCCATGCCGGCCTGGGCGCCGGAGAGCGCGATGTCCGGGCGGCGTACCTCGACGCCGTGGCGGCGGGCATCGGCGACCAGCGACTGAGGCGAGTAGAAGCCCATCGGCTGGTTGCGGAGCAGCCCGGCGAGGAACACCGCGGGATAGCGCAGCTTGAACCACGAGGAGGCGTAGACGAGCAGCGCGAAGCTGAGGGCGTGCGACTCGGCGAACCCGAAGCCGGCGAAGGACAGGATCTTCACGTAGATCCCGTCGGCGACATCGCCGACGATGCCCTTGCGCTCCATGCCGGCGTAAAGGGTGTCCTTGACCCGCTCGATCCGCTCGACGCCGCGCTTGGAGCCCATCGCGCGGCGCAGCAGGTCAGCGTCGTCGCGGGTGCAGTCGCCGAGGACGACCGCCATCTGCATCAGCTGCTCCTGGAACAGGGGCACGCCGAGGGTGCGCTCCAGCACGGGGACCAGCAACGGGTGCTCGTAGGTCACCGGCTCGCGTCCGGTCTTGCGCCGGACGAAGGGGTGGACGGCGCCACCCTGGATCGGCCCCGGCCGAATGAGGGCGATCTCGATCGCGAGGTCGTAGAAGGACCGCGGCTTGAGCCGCGGCAGGGTGCCGATCTGGGCGCGGGACTCGACCTGGAAGACACCGATCGAGTCGGCGCGACCGAGCATGTCGTAGACCTCGGTCTCCTCCTTCGGAATCGTCTCGAAGGTCCAGCGCGTGCCGAGGTGTTCCTCGACCAGTCGCATCATGTGGTCGAGCGCGCCGAGCATCCCGAGCCCGAGCAGGTCGAACTTCACCAGCCCCATCGACTCGCAGCCGTCCTTGTCCCACTGCAGCACGGTGCGGTTGGGCATCCGCGCCTTCTCGATCGGACACACCTCGCCGATCGGGCGTTCGGTCAGCACCATCCCGCCCGAGTGGATGCCGAGGTGACGGGGCGCGCCCATCAGCTCCTCGGCGAGCGAGACCACCTGGGCTGGGATGCCGAGTCCCTTCTCGACCTCGCTCCCCCAGCCGTCGATCGACTTCGACCAGGCGTCCTGCTGTCCGGCCGAGAACCCGAGCGCCTTCGCCGCATCGCGCACCGCCATCCGCGGGCGATAGCTGACGACATTGCAGACCTGCGCGGCATTACGACGTCCGTAGGTCTCGTAGACCCACTGGATGACCTCCTCGCGCCGGTCGGAGTCGAAGTCCACGTCGATGTCGGGCTCCTCCTCGCGGTGCTCGGAGATGAACCGCTCGAACGGAAGGTTGTAGTAGACCGAGTCGATGGCGGTGATCCCGAGCGCATAACAGACCGCTGAGCTCGCCGCCGACCCCCTGCCCTGGCAGAGGATCCGCTCACGACGGGCGAACGCGACGATGTCGTGGACGATGATGAAGTAGCCCGCGAAGTCCTTGCGGTTGATGACGTCGAGCTCCTTCTCGATCCGCTCCCGGGCGGCCGCGGCATGCGGCAGGTGCGCATAGCGATTCGCGAACCCGCGCTCGGTCAGCTCCCGCAACCACGTGCTCTGCGTGTGACCCTCGGGAATCCCCTGCTTCGGCAGCCGCGGCGAGGCCTTGCGGAGGTCGAAGGCCAGCTCCTCAGCGAGTACGACGGAGCGGTGCACCGCGTCCGGACGGTGGGCGAAGCGGCGGAGCATCTCCTCACCGCTGCGCAGGTGGGCGCCACCGGAGAGGTCCAGCCAGCCGTCGAGCTCGGCGATGCTGCGCCGGGCACGGACCGCTGCCATCGCCGCCGCCAGGCGCCGCTTCTCCGGCGTCGCGTGGTGCACGTTGCCGGTCGCGACCACCGGGATGCCACGGTGGTCGGCGATCCGGGCGAGCAGGTCGTTGGTCTCGTCGGCGCCGGGGTGGTCGCTGACGATCAGCTCCATCACGACGTGCTCGCGCCCGAACCGGTCGACGAGGTCGTCGAGTGCGATCGCGGCCGCGACGGGACCATGGTTGCTGAGGGCTTGCCTGACCGCCCCCTTGCGACAACCGGTCAGGACCAGCCAGTGGCCACGACCCTGTTCGGCGAGCTCGTCGAGGTCGTGCGCCGGGCTGCCCTTCTCCGGCGCACGCAGCCCTGCCTCGGTGATCGCCCCGGAGAGCCGGTGGTAGCCCTCCACACCGCGGGCGAGCACGAGCAGGTGGCTGCCGGCGGGGTCGGGGACGCCGTTCTGGGAGCTGGTCAGTCCGAGGGTGAGCTCGGCGCCGTACACGGTCGGGAGGGCGTAGTCCGTGCCTGCTTCGGCGAACAGCGGCGCACCCGCGAACCCGTCGTGGTCGGTGAGGGCGAGACCGGACAGGCCCAATCGCACCGACTCCTCGATCAGTGCGCGTGGAGAGCTTGCCCCGTCCAGGAAGCTGAAATGGCTGTGGCAGTGCAGCTCCGCGTACGGCGTCGCCTGCTCGGGTCGCGTGATCCGCTCGGGTTCGGCGCGCGGCTGCTTGCGCCGCGAGACCGGCGCTTCCATCGCCGGCGCACGACCGGACAACCGGCGCTCGAGCTCGCTCCACGGGACCGGTGGGTTGTTCCAGCCCATGACTCCAATCTAATCGAACACACGTTCGAACTCAAGGAGGGGGCTCAGCTCCGCAGGACCTTCTCCATCGCCTTGCCCCTGGCCAGCTCGTCGACCAGCTTGTCGAGGTAGCGGATCTTCTGCATCAACGGATCCTCGATCTCCTGGACCTTGATCCCGCACACCACCCCGGTGATCAACGACGCATTCGGACTGAGCCTTGCCGCAGCGAAGAAGTCCTCGAAGGTCGTCTCCGCGGCCAGGTGCGCGTTCAATTCAGTCTCGTCGAAACCGGTCAGCCACTCGATGACCTGGTGCAGTTCGGCGACGCTGCGGCCCTTCTTCTCCACCTTGGTCACGTAGTGGGGATAGACCGACGCGAAGCTGATCGTGAAGATCCTGTGCATCCACAGGAGGCTAGCGCTTCGCGCCACGGCACCTCGGCGCCGTACGGTGTGCACCGTGAAGGCTCTGCTGCTCGAAAACATCCACCCCGCCGCCGTTGAGGTCCTCGAGGGCCGCGGCTACCAGGTGGAGGTGCAGTCCGGAGCGATGTCGGAGGACGAGCTGCTCGCTGCCCTGGTCGACGTCGACCTGCTGGGCATCCGCTCCAACACGACCGTCACGACTCGCGTGCTCAAGGAAGCCCAGGGCCTCCAGGCCATCGGCTGCTTCTGCATCGGGACCTCCCAGGTCGACCTCGTCACGGCGGCCGAGCTCGGCATCGGCGTGTTCAACGCGCCGTACTCCAACACGCGCAGCGTCGTGGAGCTCGTCATCGGCGAGATCATCGCCCTCGCCCGTCGCCTGCCGGAGAAGATCCAGCGGATGCACGACGGCCAGTGGGACAAGTCGGCCCGCGGCAGCCACGAGGTCCGCGGCCGCACGATCGGCATCGTCGGGTACGGCAACATCGGCACCCAGCTCTCGACCGTGGCCGAGGCACTCGGGATGAGCGTGGTCTTCTACGACAACGCCGACCGCCCGGCCCACGGCAACGCCCGCCGTGTCCGCACGCTGACCGAGCTGCTCCAGGTCGCCGACGTCGTCAGCCTCCACGTCGACGGACGACCGGGCAACGCCGGCTTCTTCGGGGCCGACGAGTTCGCGGCCATGAAGCCGCGCGCCCTGTTCATCAACGCCTCACGCGGCATGGTCGTGGACTACGACTCCCTGCGCGACCATCTCCAGTCCGGCCACATCGCCGGCGCGGCCGTCGACGTCTTCCCCACCGAGCCGAAGGCGCAGGGCGACCCTTTCGACTCGGTGCTGCGCGGCCTCGACAACGTGATCCTGACCCCGCACATCGGCGGCTCCACCCAGGAAGCACAGGAGGAGATCGGCTGGTTCGTCGCCGAGAAGCTCACCCGCTACGCCCTCGAGGGCAGCACGGCCCTGTCGGTCAACCTCCCCCCGGTGCAGCCTCCCGCGTTCACTTCCGGCCACCGCCTCGGCTTCCTGCACCACAACGTCGCCGGCGTCCTGGCCGAGCTGAACGCCGCGTTCGCCGCCGCTGGCGACAACGTCATCGACCAGCACCTCTCGACCAGGGACCACCTCGGGTACGTCGTCAGCGACACCTCGGAGCCCTTGTCGGCCGAGACGCTGGAGATCCTGAGCCGCTCCGAGCACTGCGTGTGGGCGCGCGCCTGGTAGCTCCGGGCCTCAGCCCCGTCGCACCGGTTGGCGAAGGATCGTCCGCAATCTCGCCGGCTCCACCCGCCGCGGGTCGCTCAGGTAGATCTCGTGGTGCTTGCCCGTCAACGCATACCCGCCCGCCGGGATGAAGTCGTCGTGCATCGCGGCAAGGACGGGAGCCTCGTCGTCGTACGACCCGACATGGAGGGTCTGGACGCAGGTCCCCTCCTCCAGCGTCTCCAGTCGCACCTTCTCCAGAGCGGCCGGGCTGCCCTTGCGACGCACCTCCGCCACCGCGGACTCGAAGTGCTCGGGTGTGATCCAGTCCGGCGTGAGGATCATGGCGGTCCACTCCCACTGCGACTTGTCCCGCGCTGACGTGAACGACGCCATGTCGTCGGCCCACCACAACGCCTCGAGCGGCGGGACGACGTAGTCCCTGTCGAGGCCGACCTTGCTGGCGAACTTGAGCGTGTAGGCGACGGGGTACAGGGCGGCGAGCGCGTCGGCGTACTCCTGCGCTGTGTTCGGGTCGCCGCGGCCATCGACCATCAGGTACTGCAGCGTCGGGACATCGATGACGCGGAACACCCCCACCCGGGCACGGTAGGAGTCGAGCTCGCGCTTCAGGTCGAGCTTCATGTCGGACCCCCGGATAACCATTGGCGTGTGACGGCGACTCGGACGCACACTAGCCAACTGTGCCGCGGCGACTCAGCCGCACACGACATCCGTTCCGACGCACGCAACAAGGTGGTGAGACATGACTGACATCGACGCGATCGACCTCCTCACGGAGGCACCCAAGCCTGCCCTTCGAGCCCTGGCCGACGCCATCGACCGCGAGTTCGAGCGGCGCGACCCGGTCCTGCCCACGCCTTACGAGTACGCCGCCAAGGCGCTCGGCGTCGACACCGCCGAGCTCATCGTGCTCAGCGAGATGCCGGCGCCGCCGGTCGCGCACGCCGTCGGCCACTGGCTGCACAAGGCCCAGACGCGATGGAGTCTCGACCACGTCGGCGCGGTCCCGAGTCGCCCGGCCATCACCGAGACCGTGCCGGCCGCGTCCGGCGACGTGCAGGCCTTCTCCGCGGCGATGGTCGTGCTGCCGGCCGGGACCCTGGCCGCCGTACCGGTCGTGGTCCGGATCGCTCCGGACCGCTACGGCCCCGACGTGGAGCTGATGGGTCGCGCCCAGGACAGCCCGCAGCTGCCCGAACTGTTCGAGGGCTTCCTGCGGACCTGTCGCACCACCGAGTCGCCGTACCGTCGCGGTGCCTACCGGGTCAGCTCGAACAACGCGGGGCTGGTGCTCCAGCGGTGGACGACTCCCCCGGCGTCCCGCGACCTGCTGAAGCTCGACGACTCCGTGTGGCACACGGTGGACCGCCGGGTGCACCGCGTCCTCGAGCTCGCCGACGACCTGAAGGCACGCGGCCTCGGCACCAGCACGGGTCTCCTGCTCGTCGGCCCGCCCGGCACCGGCAAGACGCAGCTCGGCACGGTCGTGGCCAGCGAGCTCGTCGGTACGACGTCCGTACTGGTCCCCGGCACCTACGTCACCGAGCACTACCTCACCGAGCTGTTCGACCTGGCCGCCGACCTGTCGCCCTGCCTCATCCTGATGGACGACCTCGACCTGATCGCCGGCGAACGCGGGCAGACCAACCCGCACCGGCTGCGGGAGTTCCTCAACGTGATGGACGGCGGACTCGCCGACCGCACGGGCGTGGTGGTCATCGCCTCGACCAACGACCACCGCAAGATCGACAAGGCAGCGCGGCGTTCCTCGCGCTTCGACACCGTCATCAAGATGGAGCCGCCCGGGCTCGACGGACGCCGGGCGATCCTCGAGCGCTACCTCGTCTGGTGCGACGCCGCCCTCGACCTGGATGCCGTGGCCCGGGCGACCGACGGCGCGACGGGCGCGGACCTCAAGGAGCTGGTGCGCGCGGCCGTGCTCGAAACGGCGGACGACGTGACGACCGCTGCGCTGCTCGCCCAGGCAGCCGCAGGGCCGTGGCGTGCGGCGGCTCCGGCCGCAGGCCACTACCTCTGAGGATCAGTCCTTCAGGGCGCGATCGATCTCGGCGATCAGGCTGACGCGTGCCTTGCCAGTCGCTTCCCGGCCACGGACCTGGCGCAGTTCTGCAGGAGTGAGACCGGCCAGCAGCGGACGGATCTTGGCGATGCTCAGGTCGGCGAGGCCGGGGATCGGGTCGTGCTGCACGACGGTGAGCTTCGCGTCCGCAGCACCTGCCGTCGCCTTGCCCGCCTTGTCCTTGCCCTTCTTGGCCTTCTTGCCCTTGTCCTTCTTGCCGGGCTTCGAGCCCTGGCGGACCTTGTCGACGAGCTTGTTCGCCGTCGCCATCACCGGGGCGGCGGCGGTCGACAGGCCGGCCTCGATGTTCTTCCGCGTCTCGACCCGGACCGTCTCCAGGACCTCGAGCAACGCCTGGGTGTAGGCCTTGCTGGTGCTCACCAGCTGATCGATCAGCTTGTCCGCCTCGGCACGACTCAGCGATCCCCGCGTGACGAGGTCGTCGACGACGTCCTGCAGCCGGGTCATCTGGATGGTGACGCTGTGCTCGAGCGCGCCGCGAAGCGCCTTGAGGTTCTTGGCACCGGGGATCAGGTCTGCGTTCTTCTTCGCCATGGGGAGCCTCCTGGGTTCGATTGCTCCGCAGCGTAGACCTGTCGGAGCGCGCCACGCGAGGGTCAGTCGTACGCCGCCTCGACCTCCCACCTGCCGTGGTCTCGAGACGGTCGCTGGGCGACCTCCTCGACCAACGGGAGCGAGCTCCACTTCAGCAACCACGCCCGTCCGTCGACCCCGACGACCTGGAAACGCGCAGCTCGCCCACCCGAGTCGACACCCACCCACCAGGACTCGTCCACCGGCCAGGGGCCGGCCCAGGACGCCACCGGCATCCGTGGCAGCGCACGACGACCGGACGACGGGCCGATCCGGAACTGCCACGGCTCACCCGTCACCACGCCCCGGCCGGTCACTGCGACCAGCGCGCCCGCTTCGTCGACCACCTCGGCCTCGAGCGGGTCGGCGAACACCCGGGTCGGCGCCGGTCCGGGGATCCGGCCCGGCCACGGCCGGTCCACCGGTCGCAGTCCGGTCACCCGCTCCCCCCACGGCACCATCGCCTGCCGGTCGGCCGCACCACGGCCGCCCTGGAGGACGGGGACCCGGACGGCGTCGTACCCGACCATGGCCTGGACGCGCGCGACCCCACGCACGACCTGGTCATCGGCACCACCACCCCACAACCCGTCGGCGTGGTCACCGGCCGGTTCGACGACCTCGGGCAGGAAGCGCAGCAACATGACCGGCGCGCTGATCGTCTCTCCGAGGGACTTGCGACTGCGCAGGCCGGAGCCGGCCATCCCGGCCTGGAGCTGCCAGTGCACCCGGTCGACGAGGTCGCGCGAGGTGAAGCAGCGCGGGTGCAGCCAGGTCCGGGCCGACACGGCGACGCCGACGGACCCGACGGATTCGAACTCCGCCTCGATCCGCACCCCCGTCGCCACCAGCTGCCGGTTGGCCAGCCCGGCAATGAACCGCTCGGCCGTCGTCCGGGCACTGAAGGTGACCGCCTCTGCCGAATCGAGTGGCGGTTCGAAGGAGATCTCGCAGGCCAGCTCGGGCGGCGGGGTCCGCGAGGCGAGGCGGGTGACCTCGGCCCCCTGCACCCGGCGCCAGACCTCCACGCCGTACGCACCGAACCGGTTGCTGATCTCCCCGGCAGCGAGCGCCGCGAAGTCGCCGAGCAGCACCAGCCCCAGCCGGCGCAAGAGGTCGGCGAGCTCGGCACCTTCGGGACCGTCATCGGCCAGTACCGTCACCGGCTGGCCGCGCAGGAACGCTGCCGACTCCCCCGGCGGTACTGCGACACAGTCCTGCGGTGTGGCCTGTCGGGCCGCCCGTTCAGCGGTGTAGAGGTCATCGGCGACACCGAACCGGCAGTCCCACACCCCCACGCCCACCAGGTGCTCGGCCAGCAGCGCCGCAGCCGCCTGTTCCCCGCCGACTCCGGACCGGGCGAAGTAGCGCCCCGGCGCCGGAACGGCCAGCAGTCCCGGACGGATCGGCGCGACCCCCGGCCGCACCTCCTCCACCGCCACCAGCACCGGCTCGAACCAGCGGGCGTCCCGGTCCGGATTGGCCGCGAGGAGCACCACGTCGGGGCAACGCGCCTGGGCATCGCGGCGCCGCTGGCCGCGTCGTACGCCTTCCGCACGAGCGGCGGCGTTGCAGACCACCACCTTGTTGTTCGCGAGTACGACGGCCGGCGCTGCCGTCGTCGCGGCGGACTCCTGCGCGGTCGACCCGTCGGCGAGCTCGAGCATCCCGGCCGTCACCGACCAGTCGGGGCACCAGACCACCATGGTCCGCATCAGCCGACCATCAGGACAGCACCACCGCAGAGCGACCGGCGACTGCCGCACCCCGCCGTACGACGATCTCGACCCGGCGTTCACGCAGTCGGCCACGACCGTGGCCGATGCCCTCCCAGGTGGTGTTCTCCGAGGTGAGGCGCGCCTCGCAGCGCGGCCAGTCGCCCTGGACCACCAGCACCCCGGAGCGGGCCCGGAGCCGGGCGTCGAGGATCGAGGCGGACTTGGCGTCGACCACACCGGTCGGGCGCAGCACGACGACCTTCAGCACGTCGACGAGCGCAGCGGTGACCTCCAGCCAGTGCTCGCCGGGCGAGGGCACCAGCACCGTGCGGGACAGCGCGATCCCGTGTTGCTGCGCGGCCTCGACCCCGAAGTCGTCCCAGCCGGCGAAACCGACCCATTCACCGGCCTGCGAAGCACCCGCGGCCAGCGCCATCCCGAGGGTCGCGGAGTCGACGCCGTAAACCCCACCGGTGCGCAGCTGCACCAGGCCGTCGAACATCGCCAGGGTCGGGACGGTCAGCCTGCTCGGACCACCCTGCAGGGCAGTGATCCGCCCCCGGAGCTGGTCGACGACGGCAGCTTGACTCACTCACCCATGTTCGAACATTTGTTCGAACGATGCAAGTGCTCGTCCAGCGGTGGAAGGACTAGGTGCGCTTGCGCTTCTCGCGCGCCTGGACCTTCATCTCGATCGGCGTGCCGACGAAGCCGAACTCCTCACGCAACCGGCGCTCGATGAAGCGCAGGTAGCCCGCGTCGAGCGGGCCGGACGTGAACAGCTTGAAGGTCGGCGGCGCGGACTGCACCTGGCTGCCGAACAGGATGCGCGGCTGCTTGCCACCGCGCACCGGGTGCGGGTGCTCGGCGACGATCCGGCCGAGGAACGCGTTGAACGCGCCGGTCGTGATCCGGGTCTCCCAGCCCTCGATGGCCTTCTCCAGCGCCGGCACCAGCCGGTCGATGTGCCAGCCGGTCAGCGCGGTCAGGTTGATCCGCGGCGCCCACAGCACCTGGACCAGGTCGCGCTCGATCTCGCGGTCGAGGAAGTAGCGACGCTCGGCGTCGACCTTGTCCCACTTGTTGAAGGCGATCACGAGCGCCTTGCCGGCCTCGCGCACCTCCTGGAGGATCCGCATGTCCTGCTCGGCGACCGACTCGCTGCCGTCCAGGACCAGCACGCAGACCTCGGCCCGCTCGATGGCAGTCGAGGTGCGCAGCCAGGCGTAGTACTCGTGGCCCGAGGCCTCCTTGACGCGCTTGCGGATGCCGGCGGTGTCGATGAAGCGCCAGGACTTGCCGCCCATGTCCACGATCTCGTCGACGGGGTCGACGGTCGTGCCGGCGACGTTGTCGACGACGGAGCGCTCCTCCCCCGCAAGCTTGTTCAGCAGCGAGGACTTGCCGACGTTGGGGCGACCGACGATCGCGATCCGGCGGGGACCGCCGATCACCTCGTCGCTGGCCTCCGGCGCCGGAGGAAGAACCTCGAGCACGGCGTCCAGAAGGTCGCCCGAGCCACGACCGTGCAGGGCCGAGACCATGTGCGGCTCGCCGAGGCCGAGGTTCCACAGGCCGAACGCCTGGGCCTCCGCCCGCTCGTCATCGACCTTGTTGGCCACGAGGACGACCTTCTTGTCGGCCCGGCGCAGCACCTTCACGACGGCCTCATCGGCGTCGGTGATGCCGATCGTCGCGTCGACGACGAACAGCACCGCGTCCGCGAGCCCGACCGCGATCTCGGCCTGCGCACGGATCCGCTCGGCCATGCCGCGGGCGTCGGGGTCCCAGCCGCCGGTGTCGACGAGCGTGAAGGCACGGCCGTTCCACTCGGCGTCGTACGACACCCGGTCACGGGTCACGCCGGGGATGTCCTGCACGACTGCCTCGCGGCGGCCGATGATCCGGTTGACCAGCGTGGACTTGCCGACGTTCGGCCGTCCGACGACCGCGAGAACGGGCACGGTCGTGCCCACGGGTGCCTGTGTCAGGTCGTCTTCACTCATCACGGTCTCCTTGCGGGAGCGGACCGGGCAGGGTCCGCCCTGTTTCGTCGAGGGCATCGGCGAGCCCGCTGCGCATGTGCGCACGCAGGGCGGCCGACGTCAGACGTACATGGTCTCGCGTCCGGGGCCAAGGCACCGCATCGACGACCATCGGTTCCCCGACGACGATCTCGATCCGTGCCCCCTTCGGGGGCAGCGAGCCGCTCGAGCCACCCGGTTCGCGGGTCCCGAGGAAGGTCAGGGGTACGACGGGAGCGCCCGTCACGAGCGCGAGGTACGCCGCCCCGGAGTGGAAGGCGGAGTCGAAGTCACCCGAGCCGCGGGTGCCCTCGGGGAACACCCCCACCGGGTGCCCGGACCGGAGCACGTTGACGGCGCTGCGGATCGCTGCGGGGTCGTAGTTGAAGCGGTCCAGCCTGATCTGGCCGGCCCGGTGCAGGAACCGGCCGAGCAGGCCCTTGAACATCTCCTGCTTGGTCAGCGCATGGACCTCGCGCGGCGCGAAGATCGACATCAGCGGTCCGTCGATGAGGCCGACGTGGTTGCCGGCCACCACGACCGGCCCCGTCGCAGGGAACCGTTCGGGATGGACCACACGGACGTCGTACCGACGGCGGATCAGCCAGGCCGCGGCCGGGCGGGCGCGTACCAGCAGCCACCGCGGCGGGGTCGGGACGTCGCTGCTCAAACTCGCTCCGTCACCAGCCCCACCACCAGGTCGACGACCTCGTCGAGCGACAGGTGGGTGGAGTCCACATGGATGGCGCCGTCGGCCATGGTGAGCGGAGCCACCGCGCGGCCGGAGTCGATCCTGTCGCGCGCGAGCAGGGACTCCTGGGTCGCGGCGACGTCAGCGCCACCGGCCTCGAGGGCGCGGCGGGTGGCCCGGGCGCTGGGGTCGGCGGTGAGGTAGATCTTGACCTCGGCCCCGGGCCACACCACGGAGCCGATGTCGCGTCCCTCGACGACGATGCCACCGGCACCGATGATCTCCCGCTGCAGGTCGACCAGGCGCGAGCGCACCTCGGGCACGGTGCTGACCGGGGAGACCGCCCCGTTGACCGCATCGCTGCGGATCTCGACCGACACGTCGGCACCGTCAACGGTGATGGTGGGGTCGAGCGGGTTCGTGCCGGACTCGAGGACCGGGGTCAGGGCGGCGGCCGCAACGGCGGACGCGTCGTGGACGTCCACCCCGTTGTCGAGCATCCACCAGGTGATGGCGCGGTACTGCGCACCGGTGTCGAGGTAGCGCAGGCCGAGGCGGTCGGCGACCGCCCGGCAGGTGCTGGACTTCCCCGAACCCGAGGTGCCGTCCACCGCGACCACGACGGTCTGGTGGGCGGAAAGGTCTGCATCAGTGGGGACGTTCACGGCCCGCAGACTACCGGTGAGTCACCCAGCCGTTCGACTCCAGAGCGACCCGCAGCTCCTCCGCGCGCGTCTCGATGACGTCGAGCTCGACCAGTCCGACCGGGCGTCCGGGGTCGTGGTCGATCCGGACGTCCTCGATGTTGACCCCGCTCGCACCCGCGTCGGCGAAGAGCCGGGCGAGCTCGCCCGGGTGGTCGGGTACCGCGACCCGGACCGCTTCCATCGGCTGCGGCGCAGCGCCGTGCTTGCCCGGAATTGCGCGGGTTCCCGCCTGGCCGTAGGCCAGCAACGACTCGAGTCCGACCCGGTCCTGGCCGGCCACGGCCTCCAGCACCAGGTCGAGTCGCTCGCGGACCTCGCCGAGCAGCGCAGCCACCGCTTCCGCGTTGCCGCCGATGATCTGGCTGTAGAGCCGCGGGTCCCCACCAGCGACGCGGGTGACATCGCGCACACCCGTGCCGGACAGGGCGAGATGGGCCGGCGTCGCGCCCGCCAGCGTGCCGGCGACGAGGGCGGCCATCAGGTGCGGGACGTGCGAGGTGCGGGCCACGGCCCGATCGTGCTCCTGGGGCGGCAGGTGCACCGGGACGGCGCCACACACCCGCACCAGCGCCTCGACGACGTGGACGGCGGCCGGAGTCGCGTCCGGGCCCGGCGTGATCGCCCACGGCCGGCCGTCGAACATCGCCGCGCTCGCCGACAACGGCCCGGAGTGCTCCGTGCCGGCCATCGGGTGGCTGCCGACGTAGCGGCTGACCGCCGGGTGGCTCGCCACGGCGTCGAGCGGCGCACCCTTCACGCTGCCGACATCGGTGACGATCGTGTCGGGTCCCGCGGCATCGAGCGTCAGCCGGATCGCACCACCCAGCGCGTCCGGGGGTACGGCGACCACGACCAGCTGCGGGACGTCACTCACCTCGCGGGGCCGGCCGGCACCGAGTCCGGACGCGGTCCGGACATGGTCGGGCGCGGCATCGGTCAACAGCACCTCGAGTCCTGCGCGGCGGCAGGCCAGCGCGATCGACGTGCCGATCAGGCCGGTGCCGATGATCTCGACCGGCCCGGTCAGGGCGGAATCGTGCTCACCCATCACAGACCGACCAGGTCGAGGAGCTCTCCGAGCTCGTCATCGCTGAGCTCGCGGGTCGTCCCGGTGGCGAGGGTGCCGAGCTCGATCGGTCCGAACTTCGTGCGGCTCAGCTGCCGCACGGGGTGGCCGACCTGGTCGAGCAGGCGACGCACGATCCGGTTGCGTCCCTCGTGGATGACCAGCTCGATGATCGAGCGGTCCGCGGTCGCACCGAGGATCCGGGCCCGTCGTACTTCCACGGGACCGTCGTCGAGCGTCACGCCCGCCAGCAGGTCGGCGACCGTGTTCTTCGAGATCCGCCCGGTCACCTCGGCGACGTAGGTCTTCTCGACCTCGAAGGACGGATGCGCCATCCGGTGGGCGAAGTCGCCGTCGTTGGTGAGCATCAGCAGCCCGGAGGTGTCCGTGTCGAGGCGTCCGACGTGGAACAGCCGCAACGCCGGGTCCGCCGCCAGGATCTCGCTGAGCACGTCGGTCAGCGTCGTGCGGCCCTGGGGGTCCGACATGGTGGACACGACACCGCGCGGCTTGTTCAGGACGAGGTACATCTGGTCGGACACCGGTGGCAGCCGCTTGCCCGACACCTTGATCACCGCGGTGCGCGGGTCGACCTTGGTGCCGAGCCGGGTGATGACCTCGCCGTCGACCTCGACCTCGCCGTCGAGCATCAGCTCCTCGCACTTGCGGCGCGAGGCGACGCCCGAGGTGGCGAGCAGCTTCTGGAGGCGGATCAGGCCGTCCTCGTCGACTGCGATGTCACGCGCCATCGGTGTCGGCCTCCGACTCGGGCTCGGGCTCGGGTTCGACCGGCTCTGCTGCCTGCGGTGCTCCCTGCGCCGTGGCCAGCTCCTCTTCCATCTCGGCGAGGTCGGGCAGGTGCGGCGCCAGGTCGGGCAGCTCGTCGATCGAGACGATGCCGATCCGCTCCAGGAAGTACGACGTCGTGCGGTACAGCGTCGCACCGTGCTCGCCGTCCTGGCCGGCCTCCTCGACCAGCCCGCGGCTGATCAGCGTCCGCATCACGCCGTCGACGTTCACGCCACGCACCGCGGAGACGCGGGCACGCGACACGGGCTGCTGGTAGGCCACGACCGCCAGCGTCTCCAGCGCGGCCTGCGTCAGGCGCGCCTGCTGGCCCTCGAGCACGAAGCCCTCGACGACCTGCGCGAACTCCTCGCGGGTGTAGTACCGCCAGCCACCGGCGACATTGCGCAGCTCGAAGCCACGGCCCTGGTCGTCGTACTCGGCAGCAAGGGCGGCCAGGGCAGCGGCGACCTCGGCAGCCGGGTAGCTCACGGCCGTGGCGAGGGTGAGCTCGTCGAGCGGCTGGTCGGCCACCATCAGCACGGCCTCCAGCGCGGGGCGCAGGGCCGCGAACGGCACCGGCAGTGCTTCTTCGACCTGGTCAGTCATCAGTCTTCTCTCGTGCCTCGGAACGGTCCTGCTCCTCGGGTGGGAGCGCGCCGTCGAATTCGTCGGTGATCACGTCGTCCACGTCGACCGTGTCGTCGCCGGTCCAGCGCACCGTGAGCTCGCCCAGGGGCGTCATCTGGTCGAACGCGACGACACCTTCGCGGAACAGCTCCAGCAGCGACAGGAACCGCGCCACCGTGGTCAGGGTGTCGGGGGAATCGCCACACAGCGCCCGGAAGGTCATCGTCCCACTGCGGCGCAGCCGGTCCATGACGACGGCACCCTGCTCGCGCACGCTGACCGTCGGCGCGTGGATGTGCTGGAGGTTCAGCTGCAGCTCGGGGCGCGGCTGCATGGCCTTCGCGGCGAGGGCAGCGAACTGGTCGAGACCGATCCCGATCAGCACCTCCGGCAGCAGGCCCGCGAACCGGTCCTCCAGCCCGACGGCACGCGGGTAGCGGCGCGCCTCCTCCTGCAACCGGCGATCCATGAGCGACGCCACCTGCTTGTACGCCCGGTACTGCAGCAGCCGGGCGAAGAGCAGGTCCCGGGCCTCGAGCAGCGCAAGGTCCTCCTCGTCCTCGACATCGCCCTGCGGAAGCAGGCGCGCTGCCTTGAGGTCGAGCAGGGTCGCTGCGACGAGCAGGAAGGAGGTGGTCTCCTCCAGGTCGCCGTCGTCGGGCAGCCGCTTGATGTGCGCGATGAACTCGACGGTGACCTCGGCCAGCGCGATCTCGGTGACGTCGAGCTTGTGCTTGGAGATCAGGCTGAGCAGCAGGTCGAAGGGGCCCTCGAAGTTCGACAGGCGAAGTTCGAACCCACCGCCCGTCTCGCTCATCTCGGGCGACTCTGCCTCACTCACACCTGCATCATGACTCACGCAGGCGCCTGACCAGCGCGGAGTCCTCTCCCCCGGACTCGAGCTCGGCGAGGACCAGGTGCAGGGCCTCCCGAACGATCCGCCCACGATCCACGGCCAGGCCGTGGTCGCCGCGCAGGGTGAGCCGGGCCTTCTCCAGGTCCATCAGCTCGCCGGCGGTGACGTAGACGGTGATCTTCTCGTCGTGCCGGACCCGTCCACTGGGTGCCTTCTGCGGCGCCGCATCGGCAGTCCCGGTGATCGACTGGGGTGCGTCGGGGACGGCACGAACCTTGCCGCGGCCGGGGCGTGTGTCCTCCTCGCTGGCGGTCGGACGGAAGAGGTCGTCGGCCGTCGGCAGGCTCACACGTCGAGACACCGCAGCGCCACCTCCTTCGCCAGCTGGCGATAGGCCTCGGCACCCGAGGAGCCCGACGCGTACGACGTGATCGGCTCACCGGCGACGGTCGAGTCGGAGAACTTCACGGTACGGCGGATGACGGTGTGGAACACCTGGTCGCCCC
Source organism: Nocardioides sp. CPCC 206348 (assembly GCF_048654705.1). NCBI lineage: Bacteria > Bacillati > Actinomycetota > Actinomycetes > Propionibacteriales > Nocardioidaceae > Nocardioides > Nocardioides sp. CPCC 206348. Next base: position 15,106 of record NZ_JBMCZA010000112.1, on the reverse strand, counting down.
AGGCCGACACCAGGCGCTCGAGGACCTCACGCCCGTGCAGGGTGCGGCCGTCGAACATCGTGCCGAGCACGCCGTCGACCTCGAGGGCCGGGTTGAGGCGCTCCTTGACCTTGTCGATCGTCTGCTTGAGCAGCGCGACACCACGCAGCGCGAAGTACTCGCACTCCAGCGGCACGATCACGCCGTGCGAGGCCGTGAGCGCGTTGACCGTCAGCAGGCCGAGCGAGGGCTGACAGTCGATGAGGATGACGTCGTACCGCTCCAGGGCCGGGGCCAGCACGCGCTGCAGGGTCTGCTCGCGGGCGACCTCGTGCACCAGCTGCACCTCGGCGGCCGACAGGTCGATGTTGGAGGGCAGCAGGTCCATGCCCGGGACGCCCGAGGGCACCACGACGTCGTCGATGGTGGTCTGGCGGTCCATCAACAGGTTGTAGACCGAGCGATCCATCTCGTGCGGGTTGAGCCCGAGGCCGACGGACAACGAACCCTGCGGGTCGAAGTCGACGAGCAGCACCTTGCGGCCGAACTCAGCCAGCGCAGCACCGAGGTTGATCGTGGTCGTCGTCTTGCCGACGCCACCCTTCTGGTTGCACATCGCGATCACGCGCGCGGGACCGTGCTCGGTGACCGGCTTGGGCGTCGGCAGCACCGGCATCATGCGACCGGTGGGGCCGAGCTTGCCCGTGGACTCCATCACCGGGGACACGCGCGTCATCGCGGTCTCCACGGGGAAATCGACGGGGAACTGCAACGTCGTGGCTTCGCCACCGTCGACGTCATCGCCTGTACCGAGCGGGATGTCGCTTCCCGAAGCCGGGATGCGCGTCCTCGGCGGCATGTCGGGTGCACTGGAACCTCCGTAGAAACCGACCATTGCCCTCACCTTTGTGTCATCTGCGGTTGCGGGCCCCTTCCCCAGGGCCCGGGACTCCCCCAGTCAACAATGTCGACACGGCGACATTGGGGAGACTCGCCGGAGCGATGACCGGTGGGTCGATCAGCCGGTGAGGCAGCGCGCCTCGAGGGTGCGTACGACGGCCTCGCCGGCCTCGTCGCTCGCGGCCAGGTCGACCTCGGCGACGATCACCCAGTCGTGGTTGCCCTCCGGGTCGTGCAGGGTCTGGGTGGCCGTCCAGCGGCCGGGCTGCTTGTCGATGGCGAGCAGCGCGGGTCCGCGCGCGTCTCCGTCCGTGTGCAGGCGCTTGTGCTCGGCGAAGTAGTCCTCGATCGCCTCGTCCCAGTCCTTCTCGCCGAACTCGCCGCCGGATGCGGCCTCGAGTGCCGCGAGTCCGGGCACGTCGTCGCGGGCGAACAGCTCGACGCGGCGCCACAGCGCGTTGCGCACCATCACCTCGAACACGCGGCCCTGCTGGCTGAGCGGACGCGGCGGGGGCGGCGGTTCGCCGTGCGCGACGTTCGCGGGGATGTGGTCCGGATGATTGAGGGCCTCCCACTCGTCGAGGAGCGAGGAGTCGACCTGGCGCACGGTCTCCCCCAGCCACTCGACGAGCAGCTCGAACTCGTCGGTACGCACCGCCTCGGGAACGCTGTGCCGCAGCGCCCGATAGGCGTCGGTGAGGTAGCGCAGGATCAGGCCCTCGGACCGGGCGATCTGGTAGCGGGAGACGAGATCGGTGAAGCCCATCCCCTGCTCCCACATCTCGCGGACGACCGACTTCGGAGCCAGGGCGTCCGGCGGGAGCCAGGGGTGCCGTTCGCGGTACGTCTCGAACAGCGGCTCCAGCAGCTCGCCGAGCGGCTCGGGCCAGGTCACCTCCTCGATGAGGGCCATCCGTTCGTCGTACTCGACACCGTCGGCCTTGAGCGCGGAGATCGCCTCGCCCCGAGCGGCGTGACGCTGGGCGAAGAGCAACGGTCGCGGGGCCTCGAGCGTCGACTCCATCACCGAGATGACGTCGAGCATGAAGGTCTCACTGTCCGGGTCCAGGACGTCGAGCACGGCGAGGGCGAAGTGCGATAACGGCTGGTTGAGCGCGAAGTCCTCGGGCAGCGCCTCGGTCAGCACGTAGCGGCGACCGAACCCGTCGACCTCGTCCAGACGCGTCAGCACCTCGGACGTGACCAGGCTGCGCGCCAGCCGGACGGCGCGCTTGGCCAGGCGCAGCTGGGTGCGGCGTTCCTCGTGGTTGTCCATCAGCAGCCGCCGCAGGACGACGAACGCGTCCTCCTCGCGGGAGAGGACGTTGACGAGCATCCCGTTGTCGACCTTCATCTGCGACTTGAGCGGCTCGGGCTTCCCCTCGACCAGCCGGGTGAAGGTCTGCTCGCTCCAGACCACCGTGCCCTCGGGTGGCTTGCGCAGCTGCGCCTTGGACTTGCGCTTGGCCTGCTTCTCGACGCTCATCGCGGCGTTCTTCGCGGCCGCCTTCGCCTTGGCCTTCTCGTTCTCGATCACGTGCTCGGGGGCCTGTACGACGACGTAGCCCGCCGTGTCGAAACCGGCTCGCCCCGCGCGGCCGGCGATCTGCAGGAACTCCCGCGTGCGCAGCACGCGTTGGCGGGTGCCGTCGAACTTCGCCAGCCCGGTGAACAGCACGGTGCGGATCGGGACGTTGATGCCGACGCCGAGGGTGTCGGTGCCGCAGATGACGGTGAGCAGTCCGGCCTGTGCGAGTTGCTCGACGAGCCGGCGGTAGCGCGGCAGCATCCCGGCGTGGTGGACGCCGATCCCCTGGCGCAGCAGCTTGTTGAGGACCTTGCCGAAGCCGGCGGCGAACCGGACGCCCGCGATCCGTTCGGCGATCTGTTCCTTGCGGTCCTTGGGCAGCACCGTGTCGAGGCGTCCGGGGCCGGCCAGCAACGACACGGCGTGCTCGACGGCTGCGGCCTGGGTGAAGTGCACGACGTACACCGGCCCCTGACCCGTGGTGACCAGTTCCTCGAGGGTCTCGCCCATCGGGTCGAGGGACCAGCTGAAGTTCAGCGGCACCGGGCGCTCGGCCTCGTCGACGACCGCGGTGTCGCGGCCGTTGCGACGGGTCATGTCGGCGGCGAGCTCGGTGACGTCGCCGAGGGTGGCCGACATCAACAGGAACTGCGCGCGCGGCAGCTCGATCAGCGGCACCTGCCAGGCCCAGCCGCGGCCGGGTTCACCGTAGAAGTGGAACTCGTCCATCACGACCATGCCGACGTCGGCGGCCTCGCCCTCGCGCAGGGCGATGTTGGCGAGCACCTCGGCGGTGCAGCAGATGATCGGCGCGTCCGCGTTGACGGACACGTCGCCGGTCAGCATGCCGACGTCCGCGGCGCCGAAGATCTCGACCAGGTCGAAGAACTTCTCGCTCACCAAGGCCTTGATCGGCGCGGTGTAGAAGGTCACCCGGTCGTCGGCGAGAGCAGCCATCGCCGCACCCATCGCCACGAGCGACTTCCCCGACCCGGTGGGTGTCGCGAGGATGACGTTCTCGCCGGACAGGAGCGAGAGGAGCGCCTCCTCCTGGTGCGGGTAGAGCGTCAGGCCCTGCCCTTCGGCGTACGCAAGGATCCGGTCGTACGCCGCATCGGTGCCGCCCGATGAGCCGGCGTCAGCCATGCCGGGCCCGGGGGTGCGCGGTCGCGAAGACCTCGCGCAGGTTGTCGACGGTGACCAGCGTGTAGACCTGCGTGGTGGTCACCGACGCGTGGCCCAGCAGTTCCTGGACGACCCGGACGTCGGCACCACCGTCGAGCAGGTGCGTCGCGAACGAGTGACGCAACGTGTGCGGCGAGACGTCGCGGGTGACGCCGGCGCGTTCGGCGGCCTTCACCAGCACGGTCCACGCCGACTGGCGCGACAGGCGTCCACCGCGGGAGTTGAGGAAGAGCGCGGCGTTGGAGGCACTCGACACCAGTGTCGGCCTCCCCCGGACGAGGTATGACGCCACGGCAGTCCGCGCGTACGAACCCACCGGAACCAGCCGCTCCTTGCTGCCCTTGCCGCGCAGCAGGACCGTGCCGCTGCCGCCCACGCCGTCTGCGTCGGCATCGAGGTCGGCGACGTCGTCGACGTCGAGGCCCACGGCCTCCGAGATCCGGGCCCCGGTGCCGTAGAGCAGCTCCAGCAGGGCCCGGTCCCGCAACGCCAGCGGGGTGTCGGGGGCGCCGGCGGCCTCGAGGATCGCCTCGACGTCGGAGAGCGGCAGCGCCTTGGGCAGTCGCTTCGCGGGTGTCGGCGGCTTCACCGCTGCCGCAGGATCGAGTGTGGCCAGGCCGTCAGCGACGGCGAACTTGTGGAAGCCGCGGACAGCCACCACGGTGCGGGCAGCCGAGGAGGCGCTGAGCGGCGGGTGCTCACCACTGCCTTCCCGCAACCGGACGAGGAAGTCCGACACGGTCGACTCGGTGACCTGGTCGAGGCGGTCGATCCCGGCACCTGCCAGGTGTTCGCGATAGCGCCGCAGATCGCGACGGTACGAGGTCAACGTGTTGAGGGCCAGGCCCTTCTCGACGGTGAGGTGGTCCAGATAGGTACGGACCGCCCGGTCCACCGCATCCGTCCCTGTCACCCGGTCAGGCTAGCGCGTCCTCCAGCGGGACCGACGCGATGCCGACGGCCTCGGCCACCGGAGCGTTGGTGAGGTTGCCGGCGTGGGTGTTCAGACCGAGGGCGAGACTGTGGTCGTCACGGCATGCCTGGACCCAGCCCTTGTTCGCCAGCGCGACCGCGTACGGCAGCGTGGCGTTGGTCAGTGCGTACGTCGACGTGTTCGGCACCGCGCCCGGCATGTTCGCCACGCAGTAGAACGTCGAGTTGTGCACCTGGTAGGTCGGGTCGTCGTGCGTGGTGGGGCGGGTGTCCTCGAAGCAGCCGCCCTGGTCGACCGCGATGTCGACGAGGACCGATCCGGGCTTCATCCGCGAGACCAACTCGTTCGACACGAGCTTCGGGGCAGCCGCACCGGGGATGAGCACCGCTCCGATCACCAGATCGGCCGCGATCACCTGCTGCTCGAGTGCCAGCTTCGACGACGCCAGACCGTGGACCTGGTTGCTGTAGCGCCAGAACGACATCCGGAGCTTGTCCAGATCGGTGTCGAGCAGGGTGACGTCCGCGCCCATCCCGAGCGCGATGTTGGCCGCGTTCTGGCCGGACACTCCGGCACCGATGATCACGACCTTCGCGTTGGCGACGCCGCCGACGCCGCCCATCAGCACGCCGCGCCCGCCCTGGGCCTTCATCAGGCTGTAGGCGCCGACCTGGGGCGCGAGGCAACCGGCGACCTCGGACATCGGGTAGAGCAGCGGCAGCCCGCCCGTCGGCAGCTGCACGGTCTCGTAGGCGATGCCGGTGACCTTGCGCTGGAGCAGTTCCTCGGTCAGCGGCTTGTCCGCAGCGAGGTGCAGGTACGTGAAGAGCACCTGCCCTTCCCGCATGCGGGCGTACTCCTCCGCGATGGGCTCCTTGACCTTGAGCACCATGTCCGCGGTTCCCCACACCGCGTCCGCGTCGGGCAGGATCTGCGCGCCCGCGGCGACGTAGTCGGCGTCATCGATGGAGGAACCCAGTCCCGCTCCGGCCTGGATCAGGACCTCGTGGCCGTGCGCGACGAGCTCGTGCACGCCGATCGGCGTGATGGCCACCCGGTACTCGTGGTTCTTGACTTCCTTCGGCACGCCGACGCGCATGGCAACCCCTCCTGGTCGATGGCCCAGATCGTTGGCCTCCTCGAAGTCTGAAGATTCGTCGACACTGCCGCTAGTACCTGCAGCGATTATTCGGCAGGAGCGCCAAGAACGATCAGATCGTCGGCGTGGGCGCGCCACCCGAGCGGCGTGCCGAACCAGATTCGGTGCGACGTCCCCGGAGGTGCTCGAAGATCAGGCTCGTCTCGGTCATCGCCACGTCGCGGGTGCCGCTGAGGTGGACCAGGACGAACTCGCGCAGCTCCTCGGAGTCCGCGGTCGCGACGTGGATCAGGAAGTCGTCGGCGCCGGCAAGGAAGTAGACGTTGAGGACCTCGGGCAGGTCCGCCATGGCCTGGGCGAAGGCACTGAGCTCGCTGCGCGCGTGCGGGCGCAGCCGCACGGAGATGATCGCCTGGAGTGGCCGACCGATGCTGGCCTGGTCGACCTCGACGTGGGCGCCGAGCAGGACGCCGCGCTCGAACAGCGACCGGACCCGGCCGTGACAGGTCGAGGGCGCGATCCCGACGCGCGCAGCCAGGACGTTGTTCGCCAGCCGCGCGTCGGCCTGCAGTTCCCGGACGATGGCGGCATCGATGGCATCCAGCTCGGACATGACTGCTCAGGCTCCCGGTTGCCCCGCGCGATCGCGTAACACCTGGACGGCGAGCACGGCCTGCACGACGGGACCGTCAGCGACGTCGCCGCTGAGGATCGCATCGACCAGTTCGGGGAACGGAACCCACAGCGTCTCCAGGTCGGCCTCTTCGTGCGCGAGCACGAAGTCGCCCCGGTCGGCCGCCGAGAGCCCCTCGGCCAGGTAGTAGTGGATCCGCTCGGCGGAGTAGCCCGGTGAGCTGAAGGTCGACAGCAGGTGGGTCCATCGTTCGGCCTGCATCGCGGCTTCCTCGCGCAGCTCACGCCGCGCGACCTCGATCGGGTCCTCACCGGGGTGGTCGCACACGCCGGCAGGCAGCTCGATCAGCCGGTGCTGTGCGGGATGCCGGTACTGCCGTAGGCAGAGCACCCGGTCGTCCTCGTCGATCGCCAGGATGACCGCCGCACCCGGGTGCTCGACGACCAGGCGCCGGAACGCGCCCTCGTCGACCGCACCCGGCCGGTTGACCTGGTCCGAACGCAGCGCGAGCACCCAGCCGTCGCGGTGCAGGTCCGCACGGGACTCGACCGGCCACGACTCGGGTACGTCGCGCAGCTCGCTCACTCGCCGACCGGCTCCGGGTGCAGGCCGGTCTCGTCGATCTCCAGGCGCATCTCACGCTGGCGCACCAGCGCGGCGCCGACCAGGCCCGCGAAGAGCGGGTGCGGCCGGGTCGGACGCGAGCGCAGCTCGGGGTGCGCCTGGGTGCCGATGTAGTACGGGTGCACGTCGCGCGGGAGCTCGACGAACTCGACGAGGTCGAGGTCGTTGTTCACGCCGGAGAACACGAGGCCGGCCTTCGCGAGGCGGTCGCGGTAGGAGTTGTTGACCTCGTAGCGGTGACGGTGGCGCTCCTCGATCTCGTCCGCGCCGTAGACCTCACGCGCGATGGACCCTTCCGCGAGCGTCGCCGGGTACAGGCCCAGGCGCATCGTGCCGCCCAGGTCGCCCGCGCCCTCGACGATGTCCTTCTGCTCCTCCATCGTCGCGATCACCGGCTCCGGCGTGTCGACGTCGAACTCCGTCGAACCGGCCTTGGTGAGGCCGAGCTCGGTCCGGGCGTACTCGATGACCATGCACTGCAGGCCCAGGCAGAGGCCGAGGGTCGGAATGGCGTGGGCGCGGGCATAGGTGAGCGCGCCGAGCTTGCCCTCGAGCCCGCGGATGCCGAACCCGCCGGGCACGCAGATCGCGTCGACGTCGGACAGTTGCTTGGCCGCACCGGCCTGCGTCTCACACTCGTCGGAGGCCACCCAGCGCAGGTGCACCTTCGCTTCGTGGGCGAACCCGCCGGCCCGCAGCGCCTCGGCCACCGAGAGGTACGCGTCGTGCAGGTCGACGTACTTGCCGACCAGGGCGATGGTGACGTCTTCCTTGGGGTGGTGCACCCGGCGGAGCAGGTCGTCCCACAGCGTCCAGTCGACGTCGCGGAACGGCAGGTTGAGGCGTCGTACGACGTAGGCGTCCAGGCCCTGGCGGTGCAGCACCTTCGGGATGTCGTAGATCGACGGAGCGTCGGCCGCGGTGACCACGGCGTCCTGCTCGACGTCGCACATCAGCGAGATCTTGGCCTTGATGCTGTCGGGCAGTTCGCGGTCCGCGCGGCACACCACGGCGTCCGGCTGGATACCGACCTGACGCAACGCGGCGACGGAGTGCTGGGTCGGCTTGGTCTTCAGCTCACCCGACGGACCGATGAACGGGACCAGCGAGACGTGCAGGAAGAAGACGTTGTCGCGACCGATGTCGTGACGGACCTGACGGGCCGCCTCGAGGAACGGCAGGGACTCGATGTCACCGACGGTGCCACCGACCTCGGTGATCACCACGTCGACCGGGCCGCTCTCGCCTGCGTCGTTCAGGACGGTCTGGCGACCCATGGCCAGGATCCGTTCCTTGATCTCGTTGGTGATGTGCGGGATCACCTGGACCGTGTCGCCGAGGTACTCGCCCTTGCGCTCCTTGGCGATCACCGACGAATAGACCTGCCCGGTGGTGACATTGGCGATCTGGTTGAGGTTCGTGTCGAGGAACCGCTCGTAGTGCCCGATGTCGAGGTCGGTCTCGGCGCCGTCGTCAGTGACGAAGACCTCGCCGTGCTGGAACGGGTTCATCGTCCCGGGGTCGACATTGAGGTACGGGTCCAGCTTCTGCATGGTGACCCGAAGGCCCCGGGACCGCAGCAAGCGACCCAGGCTCGAGGCGGTGAGGCCCTTGCCAAGAGAGGAGGCGACCCCTCCCGTCACGAAGAGATGCTTTGCCTGATGTCCGCGCTGCGTCAAGCCACTAAGGGGCGCCATGTTCACGGGATTCCATCCTACGTGCTCTGGCCTCAGCCTGCACGCCGACGCGCCACATCGAGTAGCTCGCGAGCGTGGGCGAGGGCCGTGTCGGACTCGGCGAGGCCCGCCAACATCCGGGAGAGCTCACGTTCGCGACCCGCGTCATCGAGGGTCACGAGACCCGAGCTCGTGATGGTCCCGTCGCTTGCCTTCTCGACCAGGACGTGTCGGTCGGCGAAGGCCGCGACCTGCGGCAGGTGCGTGACGACGAGGACCTGGGCCCCGAGCGCGAGCGTTGCCAGGCGACGCCCGATCTCCACCGCCGCCGCTCCCCCGACGCCCGCGTCGACCTCGTCGAACACGAAGGTGGGGACGGGACTGGTGCCGGCGAGGCAGACCTCGACGGCCAGCATCACCCGGGAGAGCTCACCACCGGAGGCACCCTTGTGCAGGGCGCGCGGGTCGGAACCGCTGTTGGCGGCCAGCAGGAACTCCACGTCGTCGAGACCGCTGCGCCCGAAGCGCACCCACGTGTCGTCGACGAGCAACAGGTCGGCCGGCGGGTGCTCCAGGTCGGTCGGTACGTCGACAACGACCCGAGTGGCGACCCGGATCGTCATCCTGGCGTGGGGCATCGCCAGCAGGGTCAGTTCGTCGCTCACGGCCGAGCCGAGCTTCTTCGCTGCGGCGGCACGTGCCTTGCTCAGCCGTGCCCCCGCGGCGGCCAGCTCGGCCCGCAACGTGGCGGAGGCGGCGGCCAGCGCGTTGATCTGGTCATCGGTCGAATCGAGGTCCATCAGGCGGAGCGACGCCTGCTCGGCCCAGGCCAGGACGTCGTCCACGCTGTCGCCGTACTTGCGGGTGAGCGCGAGAAGGGCGGCGCGGCGCTCGGACGCGGCCGCCAGGCGGTTCGGGTCGGTGTCGATGCCCGAGGCGTACGACGCGACGTCGGCGGCGACATCGGAGAGCAGGTAGCTCACCTCAGCTACCCGGTCGGCGAGCGCTCCGGCCTCCGGGTCGTGGCCGCGGACGCCTTCGAGCAGCCCACGGGCAGCAGAGACCGCGCCCAGTGCGTCCGGCGAGCCGTGGTCGCTCGACAGGGCCTCACGGGCCTGCTCGGCGGCACCGCGCAGCGTGTCGGCGTGGCCGAGCCGGGACTCCTCGGCCGCCAGTTCGACGTCTTCACCCGACTGCGGGGCGACGGCTGCGACCTCATCGACCCCGAACCGGAGCACGTCTGCTTCGCGGGCTCGTTCGCGGGCAGTCGCCCGCACGTCGGCGAGCTCGCGCTCGGTGGCGATGAGGCGATCGTGCAGGTCGGTGTAGGTGGCGTGCAGCGCCTCGTGCCCACCGAAACGGTCGAGCGCATGCCGCTGGGTCTGCGGCTTCAACAGGCGATGCTGGTCGGACTGTCCGTGGACCGCGACGAGTGGCTCGGCGATCGACGCCAGGGTGGCCACGGGCACGCCCGCTCCCCCGGCGAACGCACGGGAACGACCCTCGGCGCTGACGTTGCGGGCCAGGACGACGCTGCCGTCCTCGACCTCGCCGCCCGCTTCCTCGACCGCGGCGGCCAGGCCGGGCAGCGCGTCGGCGCGCACCAGGCCCTCGACGCGGGCCTGCTTCGCACCTGCCCGCACCGCTCCGGTGTCGGACCGTCCGCCGAGCAACAGGCCCAGCGCGGTGACGACCATGGTCTTGCCGGCTCCGGTCTCACCGGTGATGACGGTCAGGCCGGGCCCGAGCTCGAGCACGGAGGAGTCGATGACCCCGAGTGAGGTGATCCGGAGTTCTTCGATCACGTCCGGTCACCGCGCTCCCACGCCTGGCGGCGCTCGGCCGCGCCACGCCAGCCCTCGACCGACAGGCCGAACTTCGCGACCAGCCGATCGGTGAACGGCGCCTGGTGGAGCCGGACCAGGCGGACCGGACGCAATCCGCGGCTGACCTCGATCCGGGCACCGGGCGGCAGGTCGACGCTGCGTCGGCCGTCGCACCACAGCACACCCGAGCCCTGGTTGCCCTCGAGCACCTCGATCGCGATGACCGAGGACGGAGCGACCACCATCGGACGGGCAAAGAGGGCGTGGGCGCTGAGCGGAACGATGCACAACGCCTCGACCTGCGGCCACACGATCGGACCGCCGGCACTGAAGTTGTACGCCGTCGACCCGGTCGGGGTCGCACAGACCACGCCGTCGCATCCCCAGCGCGACAACGGCCGGCTGTCGATCTCGACGACGACCTCGAGCATCCGCTCGCGGGCCGCCTTCTCGACACTCGCCTCGTTGAGCGCGAACGTCGCGTAGACCAGCTCGCCGTCGACGAAGGCCCGTACGTCGAGCGTGAGGCGGTCCTCGGTCGTGTAGCGCTGGTGGATGATCGCGTCGATCGTGGCAGCGACGTCCTCGTGCTCGGCTTCGGCGAGGAAGCCCACATGGCCCAGGTTGACCCCGAGCACCGGGGTGAGTCGCTTGTGGGTGACCTCCGCGGCGCGCAGGATGCTGCCGTCACCACCGATCACGACGGTGAGCTCGCAGCCGCGACTGGCGTCGGTCTCCGAATCGGTCAGTTCGACAGCCGGCACGTAGCCGGCCGGGTCGAGCTCGAGGTCGTCGGCCTCGGCGCGCAGCAACCGGACGATGATCCCGTTGCCGGTGAGTTCCTTGACGAAGGAGCGCGCGACCTCGCGGGCCTCGGGGCGGCGCGTGTGCGCCAGCACCAGGACGCGGCGCGGCGTGTCACTGCTCGTGCCCACCTCCATCTCGCTGCTCGTCATGGAGTCACCATCTCATCCGGGGCCGACGTACCGCGCCGTACGACCTCTGCAATGGACTCGTCATCGACTTCCGGCGCTCCGTGGCGCAGCCACAGGAAGAACTCGACGTTGCCCGAAGGACCCGGCAGCGGGCTCACGGTGACGGCCTTCGCACCCCACCCGCGTGCCGCGGCAGCGTGGGCCACTCCGAGCACTGCCTCGGCACGCAGCTCGGGATCCCGTACGACTCCGCCCTTGCCGACGCGGTCCTTGCCGACCTCGAACTGGGGCTTCACCATCAGCGCCAGGTCACCGTCGGGACGGGTCACGCCGAGCAACGCGTCCAGGACCAGGACGAGGGAGATGAAGGACAGGTCACCGACGACCAGGTCGACCGGTCCACCGATGTCGTCAACCGTCAGGGTCCTGACGTTGGTGCGGTCGTGGACCCGCACCTTCTCGTGTTGCTGCAGGGACCAGTCGAGCTGTCCGTACCCGACGTCGACCGCGACCACCTCGTCAGCGCCGGCCCGCAGGAGTACGTCGGTGAAGCCGCCCGTCGACGCACCGGCATCCAGGCAGCGGCGACCCGTGACGGTCAGGCCGTCCGCGCCGAAGACAGTCAGGGCACCGAGGAGCTTGTGGGCTCCGCGGGAGACGTAGTCCGGGCCGTGCTCGCCCTCGAGGACCAGGATCGCGAGGTCGGTCGTGACGCCGGTCGCGGGCTTGGTCGCCACGACGCCGGACACCTTCACCCGGCCGTCGGCGATCAGTTGGGCGGCACGTTCGCGGGACGGCGCCAGACCTCGGCGAACCAGTTCCGCGTCGAGTCGGAGTCGGCGCGGCGGCACGATCAGGCGCTGGCGGCCGGCGGATTGTCGAGCGTCTGGCGCAGGTCGGCGTGCGCCTCCTCGAAGACGGCTGCGTGCTCGTCCAGCGGCCGGGCGTCGAGCCCCGCCACGAGGTCGAGCACCCGGTCGACAGCATCGATCCCGGTGGGCATGGGCGCCGGAACAGGTACCTCGGTCATGCCGTGAGGCTACCGCGCCACCCCGGCGACTCCGGGGACCCGGGCCGCAGTGAGGTCGACCACCGTTCCAGTGCTGTCGAGATGGCCCCACGCGGACTCGGCAGCGACCCGCCACCAGTCGGCGGGATCGGCGTCGGGCGCCACCTGGTCGACCTCGAGCCGCCCGTCACGGGTGTGCGCACGCCACCCGCCGAGAACCCACGTTGCGGCATCGCGTTCGGGAGCCCGGTGTGCCGTCACCAGGCCGCCGAGGTCGGGAGCGATGTAGGACGGCCGCAGCGACGGCGGCGCCGCCACGAGTTCCTCGAGCCCGGTGACACCGGTCAGCACGAGCAACGAGTCGACCCCTGCGTTGTGGGCTCCTTCGATGTCGGTGTCGAGGCGGTCGCCCACCATCAGCGGCCGGTCCCCGCCGACGCGGCGGACGGTCTCGTCCAGCAGTGGTCGCTCCGGCTTGCCCGCGACGACCGGAGCGACGCCGGCGAAGCGCTCGACCATCTCGACCAGCACGCCGTGGCCGGGTGCCACTCCGAACGACGTCGGGATCGTGGTGTCGGTGTTGCTGGCCACCCACGGCAGGCCCTCGCTGATCCGTACGGCGGCCCGCATGATCTGCTTCCAGCGCAGCTCCGGCCCGTAGCCGGAAGCAATCGCCCGGGCCTCGTCATCGACGCCGACCGGCACCAGGCCGGACTCCTCGAGAGCTGCCCGAAGCCCGGGACCACCGAGACAGACGATCCTCGCACCCCCACCGAACCGCTCGGCCAGCAACCGTGCGGCCGCCTGCGCACTGGTCACCACGTCACCGGTGCTGGCCGGCACACCCAGCTCCGTGAGGTGCTCGGCCACGGCCGAGGGCGGACGGGAAGCGTTGTTGGTGATGAACGCGACCCGCATCCCGGCAGTCCGTACGCCGGCGATGTGACCGGCAGCGCCGGGTACGGCGGCAGACCCGATGTAGACGACGCCATCGAGATCGAGCATGGCCAGGTCGTAGACAGCCGACAACGGACGACGGGAGGTGAGCAACACAGGTCCACCTTGCCAGTGCCGGACACCGGATGCTCCGTACGATGCCTAGATGGACGCAACCGCCCTGGTGACACCGCCGTACGTCGCCGGACCGCTGCGCCTCGAGCCGTTCGCGGGGTTGATGCTCGCCCCGGCCCGCGTGGGCAACCCTTCCACCGGCCGCGCGTTCGCCCGGCCGTACAAGGACGTCTCGGCTCGCCTCCTGCGATGGCAGGCCAAGGGCTACGTGAGCCATGACGCCGAGCCCGCGCTCTACCTGCACGAGTACACCTCGGCCGGGATGACGGTGCGCGGGCTGGTCGGCGCCCTCGACGTGTCGCGCCGGGCCAAGCGTCCCTCGGACCGGGCGGTGCTCCCCCACGAGGGCATCCACCCCGCCCAGGCCGACGACCTGGCCGACCGGATGGCCGAGATGCAGCTGAACCCGGCACCGATCCTCCTGGTCCACCGCGGCAGCGAGGTGCTGCGAACGACGCTGGCCAAGGTGATGACCAACACGCCCGATCACTCGTTCACCGACCGCGGCGAGCAACAGCACCGGATCTGGGCCATCCGCGACCCCGCAACGCTCACGACGATTGCCATCGAACTGGCCGGGAGCCGCGCGCTGATCGCCGACGGGCACCACCGGTACGCCGCCTACCTGCGACTGCAGCGACGTCACGCCGGCTCACACGGCGGTCGGGCGGCGACCGACTTCGGCCTCGCGATGCTGGTCGACCAGGAAGCGACCCCGCTGTTCCTGGGCCCGATCCACCGAACCCTTGCCGGGGCGTCACTGGCCGACCTGCGCGATGCCGTCGAGAGCGTGGGACTCCACTACGAGGAGCGGAGCCAGCCCGAAGCCGTGGCCGCACTGTCGGCCACCCGTCTGGCCGCGACCGACGGCACCACCTGGGCGGTCCTCGATCTCGACCCCGGCAGCGGTGAGGCTGCCGTCGAGACGCTGCACCGCCGGATCGTCCCGGCGCTCCCACACGGACCGACGGCGCTGACCTATCACCACAGTGTCGACGAAGCCCTAGGACGCGCGCGCTCCGACCAGGTCGCCGTGTTGATGCCGGCACCGTCCGTCGACCTGGTGCTCCGCATTGCGGAGGCTGACCGACTGCTGCCCGAGAAGGCCACGTCGTTCCAGCCCAAGCCGAGTCTCGGTGTCCTCATTCGCTCCTTGCGCGACGCACCAACCGGCCCGAGCTGACCTCCACCTCGACCCGGGACGCCGTCGCACCCCCGGTCCGGTAGAACCGGCGCCGCAGCGCGCCCTCGACGGCCACCTCGTCACCGGCACGCCAGCGCCCCATCGCGCGCCGTGCCTTCGGTGTCCAGGCTGCCAGGTCCACCACGTCGACCGAGGAGCCCTTGCGTCCTGTCGGGAGCACCTTCACCTCCTCGCGGCTGACGATCAGCCGGCACACGCCCAGCAGGTCACCGCTCGGCATTTCCCGCTGTTCCGCATCCGCGGCCACCCGGCCGACCAGGGTCACTTCATTCACCATTGCCGTTCCTCTCCTTGGGATGACCCGAGAATCGGGACAACCGCCGACACCGGAGAAGACGGTGACCCGGTGCTGTGGAGAAACAGCAGGATGGAAGAGCTCTGTGGAGAGCTGATGGACCCCACGTGCCTGAAGAAGTGGTCGCAAAAGCACGAAAGGCCAGCACCAAGAGTGCTGGCCTTTCGGCAATGTATGTCCGGCGGCGTCCTACTCTCCCACAGCCTC
>NZ_JBMCZA010000111.1:56643-61186 GCF_048654705.1 Nocardioides sp. CPCC 206348 | reverse complement strand
CAACAATCTATATGCATGACACACTGTTGAGTTCTCAAGAATCAGACGCACTCGCGCTTCGCCAGCCTCTCGGCCAGGTCTGTCGCGGGGCAACCTGTGAAACCTTACCCGTGTCGTTTCCCCTCGTCAACTCGGCGTGACCGCCATGTCTTGAAGCTCTTCGACTCGGTGCCCAGACGTGCTTCAACCTCGTTTTTGCGTCCGATCCAGAGGATCTTCGGCCGAGTTTCTGCTGCGTTCTGCGGCAAGACGGAACATTACCAACACGTGTCCCCCCGGTTGCAAATC
Source organism: Nocardioides sp. CPCC 206348 (assembly GCF_048654705.1). NCBI lineage: Bacteria > Bacillati > Actinomycetota > Actinomycetes > Propionibacteriales > Nocardioidaceae > Nocardioides > Nocardioides sp. CPCC 206348. The sequence goes on along the minus strand of NZ_JBMCZA010000111.1, from coordinate 60,898 downwards.
GGGGGGCACCTTGAGCTTCCAGGAGGCTCGTTCCACGCTCAGCTGAGCGTGGAACGGAGCTCCTGGGACCGTGCACGGAGGTCGTTCAGCTGCTCGCGGACCCGGACCGGAGCCGTGCCGCCGCGGCCGTCACGGGACGCCACCGACCCTTCGACGGTCAGGACGCTGCGCACCTCGGGCGTCAACGCCGGCGAGATCGCGGCGAACTGCTCATCGCTCAGCTCGTCGAGCTCGATGCCCAGTTCCTCGCAACGTCGTACACACGCACCGGCCACCTCGTGGGCGATGCGGAACGCGACGCCCTCGCGCACCAGCCACTCGGCGATGTCGGTCGCCAGGGAGAAGCCCTGAGGAGCCAGAGCCGCCATCCGGTCGGTGTTGAACACCAGGGTGGCGACCTGGCCGGTGAACGCAGGGAGCAACACCTCGAGGGTGTCGACCGAGTCGAACACCGGCTCCTTGTCCTCCTGCAGGTCCCGGTTGTAGGCAAGCGGCAGGGCCTTGAGCGTGGTCAGCAGCCCGGTGAGGTTGCCGACCAGTCGCCCGGCCTTGCCCCTGGCCAACTCGGAGATGTCGGGGTTCTTCTTCTGCGGCATGATGCTCGACCCCGTCGACCACGAGTCGTGCAGGGTCACGAAGTCGAACTCCCTGGTCGCCCAGAGGATCACTTCCTCCGCGATCCGGCTGATGTCGATGCCGGTCTGTGCCGTCACGTAGGCGAACTCCGCGACGAAGTCGCGCGACGCCGTACCGTCGATCGAGTTGGCGGTCGAGCTGGTGAACCCGAGCTCACGTGCGACCAGCTCAGGATCGAGGCCCAGGCTCTGCCCGGCCAGTGCCCCGGAGCCGTACGGCGAGTCCCCCGCTGTACGACGACGCCAGTCCCCCAACCGTTCGACATCACGCAGCAGGGCCCACGCGTGGGCCAGCAGGTGGTGCGACAACAGGACCGGTTGGGCGTGCTGAAGGTGCGTGCGCCCCGGCATGATCGCCGGCACCTCACCGAGATGGGCGTCGGCCTGCGTGGCCAAGGCGTCGACCAGGTCGAGGACGAGCCGCCCCACGGAGACCGAGTGGTCGAGCAGGTAGCAGCGGAAGAGCGTCGCGATCTGGTCGTTGCGCGAGCGCCCCGCACGGAGCCGGCCACCGACGTCGGCACCGACCTCGTCGATCAACAACCGCTCCAGCGCACCGTGCACGTCCTCGTCCGACGGGTCCGGCTGCAACGACCCGTCGGAGAAGCGGGCAGCGAGCGCGTCCAGGCCACGGTGCAGCTCGGCCTCGTCGGCCGGCGTCAGCAGGCCCGCAGCGCCCAGTGCCTTGGCGTGCGCGTGCGAGCCGGCGATGTCGTAGAGGCCAAGGCGCCAGTCGAAGTGCGTCGAGCGCGACAGCGCGTCGAGCTCCGGCGAGGGGCCGCCGGCGAACCGGCCGCCCCAGAGCTTGCCCGTGTTGGTCTCGCCGCTCATGTCGTTCCTCCCCGGACGTGCGCGATCGCCGTCCGCATCTGCTCCATCAGCCGCGGGTCGACCGCACGACCGTCGTCTTCCAGTTCCTCCGGGGTCCACCATCGCGCCTCGAAGATCGATTGCGCCTCGAGCACGTCGAGCCCCTCGAAGCTGACCGGTGTCTCGTCGAGCGCCACGGCGAACAGGGTGGAGTCGTTCACGTAGTCCCGACCGTCCCAGGCGAACTCCACCTCGAAGGTGCCGAAGGGCTCTCCGAGGTCGGCGGCCCGGACGTCGATCCCGGTCTCCTCGCGGAGCTCGCGGACGCCGGCCTCGGCCAGGGACTCCCCCGGGTCGACGGCGCCACCGATCGTGAACCAGTAGCGGACGTCCGGGAGTGCGGGATCGCAGCCGAGCAGCAACAGCACCTTGCTGTCGCTGCTCACGGGCAGCACCCGCGCCACCGTCCGGCGGGTCGGTTCAGCGTGCATCAGTCGGTTCCGGACTCCATCGCGACGTCTTCGAGGATCGCCTCCGCTTCCAGGCCACCGTCCGGGTTGGCGGTGATCTGGTCGTAGCCGCCGGGCGGCAGCTCACCGAAGAGCGTGCCGTTCTCGACCAGCACCTGCCCCTGGTCCAGCGGCTGTGCGGCGTACAGCTCCAGCTTGGCGCGGGAGTCGGCGATGTCGAGGTTGCGCATCGTAAGCTGGCCGATCCGGTCGGTCGGGCCGAAGGCAGCGTTCTCGACGCGCTCCATCGACAGCTTCTCCGGGTGGTAGGAGAAGTTCGCGCCCTCGGTCTTCACGATCGTGTAGTCGTCCCCCCGGCGCAGGCGCAGCGTGACCGTGCCGTTGACGAGCGAGGCGATCCAGCGCTGGATGGACTCCCGGAGCATGAGGGCCTGCGGGTCCAGCCAGCGGCCTTCGTAGAGCAGGCGGCCGAGCTTGCGGCCCTCGAGGTGGTAGTTCGACAGCGTGTCCTCGTTGTGGACCGCGTTCAGCAGGCGCTCATAGGCAGCGAACAGCAACGCCATGCCGGGGGCTTCGTAGATGCCCCGCGACTTGGCCTCGATGATCCGGTTCTCGATCTGGTCGGACATGCCGAGGCCGTGGCGGCCGCCGATGACATTCGCTTCCAGGACGAGGGCCACCGGGTCGTCGTACCGACGGCCGTTGAGGGCGACCGGACGTCCGGCCTCGAAGGTGACCGCGACGTCCTCGGTCTCGATGGCGACCGACGGGTCCCAGAACTTCACGCCCATGATCGGCTCGACGGTCTCGAGCGAGACGTCGAGGTGCTCGAGGGTCTTCGCCTCGTGGGTGGCACCCCAGATGTTGGCGTCGGTGGAGTACGCCTTCTCGGTCGAGTCGCGGTACGGCAGGCCGTGGGCGACCAGCCACTCGCTCATCTCGTGGCGGCCACCGAGCTCGGTGACGAAGTCGGCATCGAGCCACGGCTTGTAGATGCGCAGCTCGGGGTTCGCCAGCAGGCCGTAGCGGTAGAACCGCTCGATGTCGTTGCCCTTGTACGTCGACCCGTCGCCCCAGATGTTGACGTCGTCGGCCTGCATCGCGCGCACCAGCATGGTGCCCGTGACGGCGCGACCGAGCGGCGTCGTGTTGAAGTAGGCCTTCGCACCGGACCGGATGTGGAAGGCGCCGCACGCGAGTGCAGCCAGGCCCTCCTCGACCAGCTGCGACTTGATGTCGACGATGCGCGCGATCTCGGCGCCGTACTCACGGGCGCGCTCCGGGACACCGGCGATGTCGGGCTCGTCCGGCTGCCCGATGTCAGCCGTGTAGGTGCAGGGCACGGCGCCCTTGTCGCGCATCCACGCGACGGCGACGGAGGTGTCGAGGCCGCCGGAGAAGGCGATACCAACGCGCTCTCCCACGGGCAGGGAGGTCAGGACCTTGCTCAACTGTCGTTCCTTTCGGGCTCCGTGCGCTCTGCAAGGGAGGTGAATCGGTGGGCCAGTGCTGCTCCCCCGGCGGGGTCGCGGCCGATGACCAGGACGGTGTCGTCGCCGGCGATCGTGCCGAGGACGTCGTGGTCCGCACCGACCTCGGCCTTGTCGATGGCACTGGCGAGGAACTGCGCGGCCCCGGGAGGGGTGCGCAGGACGACGAGGTTGGCGCTCGCCTCGGCGCTGACGAGGAGCTCGGCGCACAGGCGGGAGAGGCGTTGGTGGGCAGCACCGCTCTCGGCGGACACCGGCGTCCGGTCGCCGCCTTCAGCGGGTACGGCGTACACGAGGTTGCCGGACGCTGCCCGGACCTTGATCGCGTCGACCTCGACCAGGTCGCGGCTCAGCGTCGCCTGCGTGACGTGCACGCCGCGGCCACCGAGCAGGTCGGCCAGCTCGGGCTGCGAACGCACCTCGCGGCTCTCCAGCAGCTCGACGATCAGCGCCAGCCGGGCGTTCTTCGTCAACGGCGTCAGGGCGTGCTCACTCATGGTCCGCCTCCAGCCGGGCGGGGTCCTGGAGCCAGGCCATCACGGCCTTCTGCGCGTGCCGACGATTCTCGGCCTCGTCCCACACCACGCTCTGCGGTCCGTCGATGACCTCGGCCGCGATCTCCGAGCCGCGGTACGCCGGCAGGCAGTGCAGCACGATCGCGTCGGCACTCGCGTGGGCGACGAGGTCGGGGGTGACGGCGTAGGGCCCGAACACCGTGCGCCGGGCGTCCGCCTCGGCCTCCTTGCCCATCGAGATCCAGGTGTCGGTGACGACCACCTCGGCTCCGGCGACGGCCTTGACGGGATCGCTCTCGGACACCGCCGAGCCACCCGTCGTGGCAGCGATCTCG
>NZ_JBMCZA010000111.1:55941-56574 GCF_048654705.1 Nocardioides sp. CPCC 206348 | reverse complement strand
CCACGAGTTGCCCATGTTGCAGGCACCGTCGCCGAGGAACGCGACGGTCAGCCCGGCCAGTGCACCCTTGTGCTCCTGCACGGTCAGCAGGTCCGCGAGCAGCTGGCAGGGGTGGAAGTCGTCGGTCAGCGCGTTGATGACGGGCACGCCGGACATCGCCGCCATCTCGTCGAGGCTCGCCTGTGCGTAGGTGCGCCACACGATCTGAGACGCCTGGCGGCCGAGCACGCGGGCGACGTCGGCGATCGACTCCCTCTTGCCGATGCCCGCAAGGCCCCCGTCGACGAGCATCGGGTTGCCGCCGAGCTCGGCGATGCCCGCGGAGAAGGACGCCTGGGTACGCAGCGTCGCCTTGTCGAAGATCATCGCCACGGTGCGCGGACCGGCCAGCGGCTTGTGGTCGTACGGTGCGGCCTTGAGGCTCGCGGCGAGTGCCAGCACCTCGGCTTGCTCGACGGGAGTCAGGTCGTCGTCGCGAAGGAAGGAGCGCGTCATGCCGACACCCCGGCGTGGTCCAGGATCTGCGGCCACGCAGCCAGGAAGGAGTCGGCGTCGGCCTCGGTGAGCACCAGCGGCGGCGCCATCCGGATCCGCTCCGGTGTCGCCGCGTTGACGATGAACCCGGCATCCTGG
>NZ_JBMCZA010000111.1:55229-55891 GCF_048654705.1 Nocardioides sp. CPCC 206348 | reverse complement strand
CCAGTCCGTCGCGAAGACGGGCGCCCATCGCCGTCGCGTGCGCGAGCAGGCCGTCGGACTCGATCACGTCGAGCACGGCCAGCGCTGCCGCGGCCGCGACCGGGTTGCCGCCGAAGGTCGTGCCGTGGTTGCCGGGATCGAACAGCTTGCCCGACCCGTGCGTGGCGATGCACGCACCGATCGGGATGCCGCCGGCCAGGCCCTTGGCCAGGGTGACGATGTCGGGCACCACGGGTGCGTCGACGAGGTCGGGGTGCTGGTGGGCGAACCACGCGCCGGTGCGGCCGACTCCGGTCTGGATCTCGTCGAGCCAGAGCAGCGCGCCGTTCTCGTGCGCGATCCGCTGTGCAGACGGCAGGTAGTCGCGAGGCGGCACGATCACGCCGGCCTCGCCCTGGATGGGCTCGATGAGCACCGCGGCCGTCTGGTCGTCGACGGCGGCTTCCAGAGCGGCCACGTCGCCGTACTCGACGAAGACGACGTCGCCGGGCAGCGGCTCGAAGGGCTCGCGGTAGGCGGCCTTCGAGGTGAGGGCGAGGGCGCCCATCGTGCGGCCGTGGAAGGAACCCGTCGTCGCGACGATCTTCGTCCGGCCCGTACGACGGGTCAGCTTGAAGGCCGCCTCGTTCGCCTCGGCACCCGAGTTGGTGAAGAAGACGCGG
>NZ_JBMCZA010000111.1:42193-55198 GCF_048654705.1 Nocardioides sp. CPCC 206348 | reverse complement strand
CCGAGCTTCTCGGCGAGGGTGATCTGCGGACCGCTCGCGAAGAAGTTCGAGATGTGGCCGAGCGTCTGGAGCTGGTCGGTCACGGCCGCGACCAGCCGCGGGTGGGCGTGGCCCAGCGCGTTGACAGCGATCCCGCCGAGCAGGTCGACGTACTCCCGGCCGTCGGCGTCCCAGACGTGCGCGCCTTCACCGCGGGTGAGGACGAGCTTCGGCAGGCCGAAGGTGTTCATCAGTGCGCCGGCGTACCGCTCGGTCCACTCGGCCTGGCTCTGGGGCGTGCTCATGACTGTGTTCATGACTGGGCCTCCCGGGCCTTGCGGGTCTTCGTGGTCACGCCGGGCAGCACCTGGGTCCCGATGCCCTCGTCGGTGAACAGCTCGAGGAGGACGGCGTGTGCCTGGCGGCCGTCGACGACCGTGGCCCGCTTGACTCCCCCACGCACGGCCTGCAGGCAGGCGTCCATCTTGGGGATCATCCCGCTGGCCAGTGTCGGCAGCAGCTCCTCGAGCGCCTCCGGGCTGATCTCGCCGATGACCTCGTCAGGGTTGGGCCAGTTGAGGTACAGCCCCTCGACGTCGGTGAGCACGAGCAGCTTCTCGGCGCCGAGCGCGGCAGCGAGCGCTGCGGCCGCCGAGTCGGCGTTGACGTTGTGGATCACGCCGTCGATGTCGGGCGCGACGCTGGAGACCACGGGAATCCGACCGGCCTCGATGAGGTCGAGGACGGCTTCGGGCCGCACCTTCGCGACCTCGCCGACCAGGCCCAGGTCCACCTCTTCGCCGTCGACGACCGTTCCGGTCTGCTCGGCCGTGAACAGGCCCGCGTCCTCACCGGACAGGCCGACGGCCAGCGGGCCGTGCTCGTTGATCAGGCCCACCAGCTCGCGCTGCACCTGGCCGACGAGGACCATCCGGACCACGTCCATCGCCTCGGGCGTGGTGACCCGGAGGCCGCCGCGGAACTCGGACTTGATGCCGAGCCGGTCGAGCATCAGCGAGATCTGCGGTCCGCCACCGTGCACGACGACCGGGCGGAACCCGGCGAAGCGCAGGAAGGCGATGTCCTCGGCGAAGGCCCGCTTGAGGGTGTCGTCGGTCATGGCGTTGCCGCCGTACTTCACCACGACGATCTTGCCATGGTACGCCTTCAGCCACGGGAGGGCACCCGCGAGCGTCGCGGCCTTGAACGGGTCGGCGGCCGGGGGCCGCACCTCGTCGGTGTTCGACATCTTCTGGTCCTCGGTCATGAGCTGTAGGCGCTGTTCTCGTGGACGTAGGCGTGGGTGAGGTCGTTGGTCCACACCGTCGCCTCGGCGTCGCCGGACTTCAGGTCGATGGTGACGGTGACCGCCCGCGGTGCGAGGTCGACGAGATCGCGGCTCTCGCCGGGTCCGCTGTTGCGGCACACCCAGACGTCGTTGATCGCGACGTCGAGGTTGGCCGGGTCGAAGGTCGCGGTCGTCGTACCGACGGAAGCGAGGACGCGTCCCCAGTTGGCGTCCTTGCCGAACACGGCTGCCTTGAACAGGTTGCTGCGGGCCACGCTGCGTCCGACCTCGACGGCCTCGTCCTCGGTCGCGGCGCCGAGCGTCGTGATCGTGATCTCGTGGTCCGCGCCCTCGGCGTCCGCCAGCAACTGCTTCGCGAGCGACGTGCACACCTCGGTCAGCGCGGCGGTGAAGTCGTCGAGCGACGGTGTGACGCCGGACGCGCCGCTGGCCATCACCGTCACGGTGTCGTTGGTGGACTGACAACCGTCGGAGTCGAGCCGGTCGAAGCTCACCCGGGCTGCAGCGCGGAGCGCGGCGTCCAGGTCAGCAGCAGGGACGACGGCATCGGTCGTGATGACGACGAGCATCGTGGCCAGCGCGGGGGCGAGCATCCCCGCGCCCTTGGCCATCCCACCGATGGACCAGGCGTTGTCGGGGCCTTGGACGACGACCTGCTTGCTGACGGTGTCGGTGGTCATGATCGCCTCGGCCGCGTCGTTGCCACCTTCGGCCGAGAGCTGGCCGTGCACGGTGTTGACGCCGGCGAGCAGCACGTCGCGGTCGTTGGCCAGGCCGATCAGGCCGGTCGAGCAGACGACGACGTCGATCGCGCCGATGCCGAGCAGCGTGCCGACCTCCTCAGCGACCCGGTGGGTGGTGATGAAGCCCTCGGGGCCGGTGTAGCAGTTGGCGCCGCCGGAGTTCAGGACGACGGCACGCACGGTGCCGTCCTGGACGGCCTGCTCGCTCCACAGGACCGGGTTGGCCTTGCAGCGGTTGCTCGTGAAGACGGAGGCGGAGTCGAAGGTGGGGCCCTGGTTGACGACGAGGGCGAGGTCCTTCTTGCCGGTGGACTTGATGCCGACGGCAGCACCGGCGGCAACGAAGCCGGCGGGGTGGGTGACGCTCATGGTGATGGCCTTTGCAGGTGTGCGATTACTTGGCGGGGACGGCGAGGGCAACGGTGTGCCCCGATCGTCGCCACGCCTCTTCGGCACGGTTGGCCTGCGAGGCCGGCACCAGGATCCAGTCGGTGTCGAACGTTGAGATGGTGAAGACGCTGATCCCGTCCTCGGCGAGCGGGGTCAGCAGGGCGACCAGCACGCCGGCGAGGCCGAAGTCGAGCGGGCCGTTGACGCTGAACGCGGTGAACGGCTTCTCGTGCCGCGCCTTCTTGGGGACGCTCCGGCCCGCGCAGACCAGCGAGGTCTCGGTCGCCGTCGCGGTGATGGAGAAGATCGAGGACGACTCGGCCCACTCGGGGATCTCGGCGCCGGCAGCCAGGCGCACGACGGCGAGGGTCTCGGGGAACCTCGAGATGCCGTACGACGTCGCGGGGGTCTGGTCTGCCTGGTCGGTCGCTTCGGTCTGCTCGGTCATGGTGCCAGTCCTACCGTGGTGAGGCCCGTGGTCTCGTCGAGTCCGAGGGCGAGGTTCATGCACTGCACGGCGGCGCCGGCGGTGCCCTTCGCAAGGTTGTCGATCGCGCCGACGGCGACCAGCCGGCCGGCCACGGGGTCGACCGTGACCTGGATGTGGACGGCGTTGGAGCCGAGCACGGACTGGGTCTGCGGCCACTGGCCGGCGGGCAGGACGTGCACGAAGGGCTCGTCGGCGTACGCCTTGGCATAGACCTCGTGGGCTTCCTCGGCGCTGACCTCGCGGGCGAGTGGAGCCGAGCAGGTGGCGAGGATGCCCCGCGACATCGGGACGAGCAGCGGTGTGAAGCTCACCTTGACGGCAGCCGGTCCTCCGGCGACGAGCTTGCCGAGGTTCTGGGTGATCTCCGGCGTGTGCCGGTGGACGCCACCGACGCCGTACGCGCTGGCGTTGCCCATCACCTCACTGCCGAGCAGGTGCGTCTTCGCGGCCTTGCCGGCACCACTGGTTCCGGACGCGGCCACGACGACGACGTCGGGAGTCACCAGGCCCGCGCCGACTGCCGGCGCGAGCGTCAGGGACGAGATGGTCGGATAGCAGCCAGGGACGGCGACCCGCCGTGCGCCCCGCAGGGCGTCCCGGTTGCCGGGGATCTCGGGCAGCCCGTAGGGCCAGGTGCCCGCGTGCGGGGAGCCGTAGAACCGCTCCCAGTCCGCGGCGTCCTCGAGCCGGAAGTCGGCTCCGCAGTCGATCACCACGACGTCGGCGTCAGCAGCCGAGAGCTCCTCGGCGAGCGCACCGGACTGGCCGTGGGGCAGACCGAGGAAGACGACGTCGTGTCCGGCCAGCACCTCGGCGGTCGTCGGTTCCAGGATCCGGTCGGCGAGCGGCAGCAGGTGCGGCTGCAGCGACCCGAGGGTCTCGCCCGCGTTGCTGCCCGCGGTGAGCGCGCCGATCTCGACGTCAGGGTGGCCGAGGAGGAGGCGCAACACCTCACCGCCGGCGTACCCACTGGCGCCTGCGACGGCGACCCGTACCTTGCTCATGTGCATGAATATACACAGTCATGCATGAAAAGGTGCATGGGGTGTCAGGTCAGCGCTGCACTGCTCCCGTGCGCTCGCTGGCAGCGGCCACTGCGGCCGTGCGGGCAGCGCTGGTCTCGGCCTCGGTCAGCGTCCGGTCCGGCGCCCGGAACCGCAGCGCGAAGGCCAGCGACTTGTGGCCCGCACCGATCTGCTCGCCGGTGTAGACGTCGAAGAGCCGCACCGACTCCAGCAGCTCCCCCGCACCCTCACGCAGGGCGGCCTCGACCTCCGCGACCGTCACCGAGTCCTCGACGACCAGCGCGACGTCCTCCTTGGCCACCGGCATGGTCGAGAACTTCGGTCCGGGCGTGACGTCCGGAGCAGCTGCCATGAGCGCATCCAGGTCGATCTCCAGGGCCGCGCTCCGAGGCGGCAGGCCGAACGCCTTGCAGACCGAGGGGTGCAGCTCGCCGGCGTGGCCGAGCTCGACCTCGTCGATCGTGATGAGGGCGCATCGCCCCGGGTGCCACGGCATCCGGGCTGCCGCGTTGACCTCGACGCTGACACCGATCTCGTCGGCGAGGCGGCGCACGACGGCCAGGGCGTCGGCCCAGCCGGCCTCGACTCCGGCACCCCACCAGCCCGACCGCGTCCGCTCCCCCGCGAGCACGACGGCAAGGTGCTGCGGTTGCACGGGCAGGGCCTCGAGCAGCTTCTCGAGCTCGGCCTCCGTCGGACGGGCGTGCACGCCGTAGATGGGTGCCGGACCGTTGTCGGAGGGGAACGCGACGGTGCCCGTCTCGAACAGGGCGACGCTGGTGGTGCCGCGACCGACGTTGCGGCCGGCGGCCTCGAGCAGGCCCGGCAGCAGCGTGGTCGTGTAGCCGGGCTCCTCGCTGGACAGCGGGTTGGCCAGGCCGACGGTGTTGCGCAGCGGGTCGTCGGCGGGGAGCCCGAGCTTGTCGAAGGTGGCCTCACCGGCGAACGGGAAGCTCACGACCTCGACGCAGCCGGCACCCGCGAGGGCGCGGCCGATCTGTCGGCGCAGGCGCTGCGTGCGGGTCAGGCCCCGGCCGGTCGCACGCCGCGGCAGCACGCTGGGCACCTGGTCGTAGCCGACGATCCGGACGACCTCTTCGACCAGGTCGTAGGGCTCGTTGATGTCGGGACGCCAGCTCGGACCGGTGACGTCGATCGTGTCGGCGCCGTGCTCGGTGACGACGGCGCCGATCGCACGGAGGTGCTCGACCGTCGTCATCGCCGAGATGTCGATGCCACTGAGGCGAGCGGGCAGGTCGGTGGCCACCTGGATGGTGGGGCGCTCGGGGGCCGTGCCCACGAGGGTGAAGCCGGGCTCGGCCGTCGCGCCGCCGTACTCGACGAGGAGCTCGACGACCCGGTCGGCGGCAGCGGCCGGGAGCAGCGGGTCGACCCCACGCTCGAAGCGCTTGGACGCCTCGGACGGCAGCTTGTGGCGCTTCTGCGCCCGGAAGATCGTGGTCGGGTCGAAGTGTGCGGCCTCGATGACGATGGAGGTCGTCGTGTCACTGATCTCGGAGTCCGCGCCGCCCATCACGCCGGCGATGCCGATCGGCCCGCTGTCGTCGGCGATGACCAGGTCCTCGACGGTGAGCTCGCGCACGACGTCGTCCAGCGTCGTGATCTTCTCGCCCGCGTTGGCGCGGCGGGCCCGGATCGGTCCGGCCAGCTTGTCGCGGTCGTAGCAGTGGGTCGGCTGCCCGAGCTCGATCATGACGTAGTTGGAGACGTCGACAGCGAGGGAGATCGAGCGCATGCCGTACTGCTCGAGACGCCGCTTCATGAAGTCCGGGGACGCAGCGGCCGGGTCGAACCCCGTCACCACGCGGGTCGTGAACACGGGGCACCCGGCGGGGTCCTCGATGAGGACCGGGTAGGCCTTGCCGTCGACCTCGGGCACGGCGCGTTCGGCAGGGTCGGTGAACGGCAGGCCGAAGCCGAGAGCCGCTTCGCGCGCAACGCCGCGAAGGGAGAGTGCGTAGGCCCGGTCGGGGTTGATCTCGAACTCGATGACCTCTTCGCCGAGGCCGAGCAGGTCGAAGGCGTCGTCACCGGGGGCACCGGCGTCGGCGGGCAGCACGATGATGCCGTCGTGGTCGTCGGACAGGCCGAGCTCGGCGGCGGAACAGATCATGCCGGCCGAGAGGTGGCCGTAGGTCTTGCGCTCACTGATCGCGAAGCCACCCGGCAGCACGCCGCCGGGGAGCACGACGACCACGAGGTCGCCGGGCTCGAAGTTGTGGGCACCGCACACGATTCCCTGCGGCTCGCCCGAGCCGTTGGCGCCACCGACGTCGACGGTGCACCAGTTGATGACCTTGCCGTTCTTCTGCGGCTCGGGGTCGCGGGTCAGCACGCGGCCGATCACCAGCGGGCCCTGGATGTCCGCGCCCGCGGCGTGGATCCCCTCGAGCTTGAGCCCCAGCGCGGTCAGCCGGTCGGTGAGTACCTCGGTGGTCACCTCATCCGGCAGGTCGACGTACTCGCGGATCCAGGAAACGGGGGCCTTCACTAGAGCTCACTTCCGAATGCAGTGGTGAACCGGACGTCGCCCTCGAAGAGGGTGCGCAGGTCCTCGAGACCGTGGCGGAACATCAGGGTGCGGTCGATGCCCATGCCGAACGCGAAGCCGGAGTACTTGCTCGAGTCGATCCCGCAGGCCTGCAGCACGCGCGGGTTGACGATGCCGCAGCCGCCCCACTCGATCCAGCCCTCGCCACGACACGTGCGGCAGGCGTCGCTGCCCGCGTCGTTCTGGCCCGTTCCGCGGCAGACGAAGCAGATCAGGTCGACCTCGGCGGACGGCTCGGTGAAGGGGAAGTACGACGGCCGGAACCGGGTCGTGATGCCTTCGCCGAACATCTGGGCGGCGAAGTGGTCGAGGGTGCCCTTGAGGTGCGCCATCGAGATGTCCTTGTCGATGGCGAGGCCCTCGACCTGGTGGAACATCGGCGAGTGGGTGGCGTCGTACTCATCGGTGCGGAACACGCGACCGGGACACACGACGTAGATCGGAGCGTCGTCGGTGACGCCGCGCGTGAGCATCGTGCGCGCCTGCACCGGGCTGGTGTGGGTGCGGAGCACGAGGTGGTTGTCGGCCGGCGCCGTCCAGAACGTGTCCTGCATGGTGCGGGCCGGGTGGTCCGGTCCGAGGTTGAGGGCGTCGAAGTTCAGCCACTCGGCCTCGATGACCGGGCCCTCTGCGACCTCCCAGCCCATCGCGACGAAGATGTCGGCAATCAGCTCGGCGCCCGTGGTCAGCGGGTGCCGGGCACCCACCGGGTCCCGGTCGGTCGGCAGCGTGACGTCGACGGCCTCCTCGACGAGGATCCGGGCTTCGTTCTCGACCTCGAGCACCGCCTGGCGGGCCGCGAGGGCCTGGTTGACCGCACCGCGCGCCTGCCCGATCCGCTGGCCTGCCTCCTTGCGGGCCTGGGGCGGAAGAGCGCCGATCTCGCGGTTGGCGAGGGCCAGTGGCGAGCGGTCACCGGCGTGCTCGCTGCGCACCGCCTTCAGCGCCTCGAGATCGGGGGCGGCAGCGATCGCGGCGAGAGCGGCGTCGCGCGCAGCCTCGAGCTCGGCAGGGCTCACGGCGGCGACCTCCACGGGGTCAAAGTCAGTGTTCGGTCCAGACATCAGGGGGCAAGTCTAGGAACCGCGGGTGCTCCACCGCGAACCGGTAACGCTTATGGGAACTGATCGGCGATCGTCGTGAGTCGTGCGACGTAGCCCGGCCAGTCGAATGCGTCAGGGATGTTGGTCGCCTCCGGCAGCATTCCGGTGGTCCCGTCGATCGCCTCACGCAGCACGTCGGCCTGGCCGGCGTGGCGTGCGACGTCGCTCATCACGTGGATCGCGATCCGGTGCAGCGACGTGGTCGCCCGCTCCTCGGGCCACCACGGCACCCGGCCCAGGGTGTCGAGCGACAGCTCGTCGAACGCTGCGTCAGCGAAGCTCGCCACACGACGGTAGAAGTCAAGGACGTGGGCCGTGCTGACCTCGGCGGGCACCCACCAGTCGGCCTGCGGATCGTCGTCGTAGACGTCGAGGGAGAGGTACGACGGATCGTCGGTGTCCGGCCACTCCCGGCCGAACGTGGGACCGAAGTAGCCGATCTCGACGTTCGCACAGTGCAGCACGATGCCGAGCAGGTTGGTGCCGGTCGGCGTACGCGGCAGTCGGACCTCTCGTTCGCCGAGCCCGTCCAGCTTCCAGACCAGGCCCTCCCGGGCCCGGCCCAGATAGGTTCGCAGGGCGTCGGCGGGTTGGCTCAGGTCGACCATCCGGCCATTGTGCACTCAGGCGTGGACAGCCACGGGCCACGCGGTGAGCACGCTCGCTCCGCCGCCTGGCCGGTCGTCGACGACGACGGTCCCGCCGTGCGCCTTCACGAGCCCGGCGACGATGTAGAGGCCCAGTCCCGATCCCCCGCCGGTGGCGGCGGTCCAGAACTTGGTGAAGATCCGTTTGCGGAGCTCGAGCGGGATCCCGTCACCCTCGTCGGTCACGGTGACCGCGACGTACGACGGATCGACCGACCAGGTGCCGACGTGGACCCGCACCGTCCCGCTGCCGTGCCGCACGGCGTTCTCGATGACGTTCGTGATGACCTGCAGCACCTTGTCGGGGTCGGCGTCGACCAGCGGCAGGTCCGGGTCGGACACGACCTCGATCGGCGTCGAGGTGACCACCGCGAGCGACCGGTGCACCTGTTCGGTCTTGGCGGCGAGGTCCGTGGGACGCCGATGCAGCTGCAGCCGCCCGGTGTCGATCCGCGCGACGTCGAGCAGCTCGGTGATCAGGCGGCTCAGCCGGTCGGCATCGGCACCGGCCGTGGTCAGCATCAACAGCTTCTGCTCGTCGGTCAGCTTGTCCCAGCGGTTGAGGAGCGCGTGCACGAATCCCTTGACGCCGGTCAGTGGCGACCGGAGCTCGTGGGCCAGCGTCGCGACGAGGTCGGAGCGGTCCCGGTCCAGTCGTGCCCGGCCGCGGCCCGAGCGCAGCGAGATCGCCACCGACTCCACGGACCGGATGGGGTTGGCGCCCGAGCGCCCGGGACGATGGAGCCGAGCCGCGACGAGGACCTCGGTGCCGTTGGGCAGCAGCCAGGTCTGCTCCGGGACACCGGTGCGCGTCGGCAGGCCGCCGTACGGCGCATTGACGTCGGTCCAGGCGAGACCGTCGTGATCGGTCAGCGCGAGCACGTCGTCGAGCGGCTGGCCGATGGCCTTGTCCGCATCGGCGTCGAGCATCTGTGCAGCAACGGTGTTGAGTGCCGTGACCTGGCCGGCGCCGTCGGCGATGACGACACCGTCGGGCAGCAGGTCGAGGGGATCGCTCATGCGGGGTCCCCGCGCCGTTGTTCGGGGGAGCGCAGCGGAGGAGAAGAACGGCGTGGGGTGCTCACCCAGCCATCATGGCGCGGGTGCTGGCGTAGAGACAGACCGCCGCGGCCGTGGCGAGATTGAGCGACTCGGCGCGACCCAGGATCGGGATGCTCACCCGGTGGTCGGCCAGCGCCGCCAGCTCCTCGGGAAGCCCCCACGCCTCGTTGCCGAAGAGCCACGCAGTCGGCCTGGCCAGCACCTCGTCGGCAGCGAAGAGATCGAGCTGTCCGCCGCCGACGGCTGCCAGCACCTGGTAGCCGGCCGCACGGGCAGCGGCGACGGCAGCAGCGGGATCCCGCTCCAGGGCGACCGGGAGGTGGAACGCGCTGCCCACCGACGCCCGGATGGTCTTCGGGTTGTGCAGGTCGACCGCGTCGCCGGCGAGCACGACGCCGGTGGCACCGGCGGCGTCCGCGCACCGGATGACGGTGCCCGCGTTGCCGGGGTCGCGGACGTCCGCGCAGATGGCGAGCATCGGGAGCGGGTCTCGAGACGGTCGCAGCGCGAACTCCTCGACCAGCGAGACCACCGAAGCGAGCGGGACGTCGAGGAAGTGACAGACCGCGACGAGGCCGGCGGGGCTGACGCTGTCGCTCAGCCCACCCATCGCCCGGTCATCGACGAGCGTGACGGGTGCGGCGCCGAGCAGGTCGGCGTACTCCTCGGCGGCAGCCGGAGTCGCGAAGACCTCGATCACGCAATCGGGGACGCCCAGCGCCCCCTCGACGGCCTTCGGGCCGTCGGCAAGGAAACACCGCCGCTCGGATCTCTCCGAACGGCGGTGCAATTTCCGTGCGTCCTTGACCCTGGTGTTGCCAGCGGTCAGGGGAACCATCGTCAGGCTCCGAAGATCAAGCAGAGACCTTGGGCGCGTTGACGTCCTCGGGCAGCGCGGCCTTCGCCTGGGCAACCAGGGCGTTGAAGGTCGACGGCTCGTTGACGGCGAGGTCGGCAAGGATCTTGCGGTCGACCTCGATGCCCGCCAGGTTCAGGCCCTGGATGAAGCGGTTGTAGGTCAGGCCCTCCGCGCGGGCAGCGGCGTTGATGCGCTGGATCCACAGGCGGCGGAAGTTGCCCTTGTTCTTCTTGCGGTCGTTGTAGCTGTAGACCAGGGAGTGGGTGACCTGCTCCTTGGCCTTGCGGTACAGCCGCGAGCGCTGGCCGCGGTAACCGCTGGCCCGCTCGAGGGTGGTACGACGCTTCTTCGCCGCGTTCACTGCGCGCTTGACGCGTGCCATCTTGTGCTCCTTGTTTCAGTGATCAGTGCGAAGGGCGGTCAGAGACCGAGCATCTTCTTCGCGCGCGGGACGTCGTTCTTGGCGACCTCGGTCGTTCCGCTGAGGCGGCGGGTGACCTTGGAGGCCTTCTTCTCCAGGTTGTGGCGCATGCCGGCCTTCTGACGAAGGATCTTGCCGCTGCCCGTCACCTTGAACCGCTTCTTGGCACCGGAGTGCGTCTTGTTCTTCGGCATATCTCTCGTCTCCTTGTTGCGAAGTTCTGTGGGACCCGGCATGCCGGGCCCAAGTCGTGTGGCTCAGGCTTCGATCTCGGGATCGAGGTTCTCCGAGCGACCCCGTTCCTTCTTCTGAGCAGCAGGCTTGATGGCCGTGCGCTCTGCCTGGGCAGCGCGCTCCTCGGCGATCTCGGCCTCGCGCTCGGCGCGAAGCTCTTCCTTGGCCGCCTTGACCTCGGCCTTGGCCTCGGCCTTCTTCTTGTGCGGACCCAGGACCATCACCATGTTGCGGCCGTCCTGCTTGGGGTTGGACTCGATGAAGCCGAGCTCCCCCACGTCTTCGGCCAGTCGCTGCAGCAGCCGGTACCCCAGCTCGGGGCGGTGCTGCTCGCGACCGCGGAACATGATCGTGATCTTGACCTTGTCGCCAGCCTTGAGGAAGCGCACCACGTGACCCTTCTTGGTCTCGTAGTCGTGCGCGTCGATCTTCGGCCGGAGCTTCATCTCCTTGATGATGACGTTGGTCTGGTTCCGTCGTGCTTCACGGGCCTTCTGGGCGTTCTCGTACTTGAACTTCCCGTAGTCCATGAGCTTGCAGACGGGAGGCTTGCCCATGGGGGCGATCTCCACCAGGTCCAGATCGGCCTCTTGCGCAAGCTTGAGTGCCTGGTCGGTGGAAACGATGCCCACGGTCTCGCCGTTGGGTCCAACAAGCCGGACCTCGGGAACCCGGATCCGCTCGTTGATGCGCAGCTCGGTGCTGATGTGTCCTCCAAACTCGTTCGGTCGGGAGTCCGTCACCGCTCTTCCCAAGTGGAACTGGGAAAAGGAAAAGGCTCCCGCTAAAACAAGCGGAAGCCAGTAGCGAGCCCCGTCGTGCGACTCCGCTGTCGTGAGACAACGGAGAATGGGGCTCTCCATGGACCGGACCCGACAACCTGGCGGCCGTGCGGGTGGGAGACGATGGTGCTGGTCCCCGCTTGTGGATCGGCCCGCTCGCGAGAGCGGACTGATCGGTCAACGCCCGATGGTATCGGAGATGTTCCGCCCGGGGCTAATCCGCAACGTGGTCGTCCGGAGCGGTGCCGAGCCAGCCCCAGCCACCGTCCTCGAGCTGGACCGTCGTCCATCCCGACGCGACCCGGTGGAGGTCGTCATCGGCGAGCGCGAACGCGTGCGGTCCGGCGACGTCGATGACCACCGCCGCGGCACCCTCCTGGACGGCCGTCGCTGCCGCCAGATGGGCAGCGACCGGCACGGGACGGGCCTGCGGGTCCCAGCGGGCGAGCGCGTCGAGATCGGTGAAGGCGAGCAGGGCGAGCCGCCCGTCGGCCCCGGTCAGGAGCACGGCGGCCATGTTGCTCGACTTGTCCGTGACGAGCGCGGTCCCGTCAGCGCCCACGGCACCCTCGCCCGTCTCGCCGAGGAGGGCGATCACGGGGACGATCAGTCGAGCGGGGGCGATCGCAGCGATGACGGCGGGGTACGGCGCCGACCCTTCGTCGTACTCCTTGAGGGCGATGGCCAGCGCTGCATCGGCACTTCCGTCGTCATCGACGTAGGCCGATCCTTCGAGGCGGCGCGCATCGGGGCGCTCGTTCGGCGGTTCGGTCACCGGAGGATCATGGCACTCGTGGAAACATGACGACGTGCATCACACGTCTGTCGCGCGCAACCGCCTGGCGGCGCGCCTCGCCACGGCCGTCCGGGCCTGGCCCGACCCGCTGTCCACCCCCACGTTCGTGGTCGATCTCGACGCCTTCGACACCAACGCAGCGGACCTCGTCCGCCGGGCCGGCGGCACGCCGATCCGCGTCGCCTCGAAGTCGCTGCGGGTCCCGGCGCTGATCACGCGCGCACTGGCGATCGACGGCTTCGCCGGGGTGCTGGCCTACACGTTGGCCGAGGCCCTGTGGCTCGCCGACCAGGACATCAGCGACGACATCGTGGTGGCCTATCCCAGCGTCGACCGACGCGCTCTTTCGTCCCTGGTCGCGTCGCCCCGTGCCGCATCGCGGATCACGATCATGATCGACGACGTCGCCCACCTCGACGCGGTCGACGCCCTCCGCGCCTCCACCGCCGTCCCGATCCGCGTGGCGATCGACATCGACGCCGGCCTGCGCTGGGGCGGCCAGCTCGTCGGACCCAAGCGCTCCCCCTTGTACGACGTCGGGTCGGTCACCGAGCTCGCCCGCACCGTCATCGAGCGCCCAGGCTTCCAGTTCG